>JADFJB010000045.1 GCA_022566355.1 candidate division KSB1 bacterium | reverse complement strand
GAGCGAAGCGGAGTGAAGGATCTTGATTGAAACTCGTTGTAACTCTAGTATAATCAAGTTATTAAGGGCTGTACCAGCAAGATTCTTCGCTGGCGCTCAGAATGACATTTTAATGATATTGCGCATTCTGCGACAGCCTGTACGACGGGATGACATGCCTTTGCTTTTTTGGAATCCATAAAGAATCCATTTTAAATCAAGGCTAATATCATTTTCTCACAACCTGAAAACATGCGGGAATGATAGAAATGCTAGTTTTGTTCAGACATTAGCTTAAATTAAGGATATTGAACCATTTCAGGTCCGGTCCACCGGTACTGTTCAAGCTTGATCGATTCATTCTCATCGAAACGAATTCCTTCGGTTTCCAATACTTTTAGTTGAATGATATCGCCATCTCCACTTGCTCTCGTACTTGTTTTACCTTTATGGTTGAGTACTCTCTGCCAGGGAACATCTGAATTGCTGGGAAGCGCCGCCATTGCGTATCCAACCATCCTGGCAGTGCAGCTGCTAACAATATTAGCAATTTGACCGTAGGTGGCAACCTTACCCCTGGGAATCAGACGAACGATTGAATAAATATTTTCATAAATTGATTGCTTCACAATTTTTATGAAATAAGTCTTGTTCTAAATTTCATGAAAGGAAACTCTCAATTTCCGAAAACTTGTCTTCGGCGTCTTTTTCACCCAATTCGATTAAGTTGTGAAGATAGTCTTTTTGAAACATAACCATACTCAACCAATCGGGACTGGTGGTTTTTCGGGAACCTTGTTTGCGCATCAAGTAACGAAACAGGGGTGGTAATTTGGGTTCGAATTGCAGTGACAATTTACCCAGGTCAACTGTCGGTCTTAGGATAAAGAGTTCAATTAATCGCCTGCCATCACGCTTTTCCTCCGGCAGTTCTCGCAACAGCCGATTTATTCTCTCCAGACGATCTGCGTCCTGATCCAAAGAATCCAGGAAAATAGCATTCATTAAAATGCCGGCAATTTGAGAAGGAGGCGGATAATCCCGAATAACCGGCAAATCGGCCTCTTCTTTTGATCTTGTGTAACGGGTTGAGATTGCCAAAATGCGGTCGGCGCCAAGATGGATTGCAGGAGAGAGGGGTGAATAAAGCCGGATGCCACCGTCACCATGCCACTCATTGCCGATTTTAACTGCAGGGAAAAAAACCGGGATTGCTGCCGAAGCCATCACATGATCAATCGTAAACCTGGTCTTTCTGCTTACCTGGTTGGGTCTTCTCCAATTTTGTAAACTGCAACCTTGTGTCCATGTAATAGTCTGACCAGTCATATAATTCGTGGTGGTAATTGCTAGGGCCTCGAAAGAACCGATGTTTAATTTATTTTCGATTTCATTGCATTGACCCTTTTCGGTCTTTAAGTGTCGTTGTAAGAATTCGCGTAATGGATTCGTATCTACCAGGCTTCTGATTCTCGGTTTTTTCGATCCTGCTCCTAACAATACGAAAACAATGGATTTAAACATACCAGTCAAAAGAGACCTTGTATCCACTCGAAATATCTTTTCAGGTGTAATTTCATTCCAAATTTCAGTAAGTGCCTGAATGGCTTCGGTACATGAACCCGGATGATTTGCGATAAATGAAGCATTAATCGCACCTGCTGACATTCCTGTAATAATTGGAATTTGCAGATCAGGGAAATGCTTTGCTAAACTCTGCAAAAATCCAACCTGGTATGCGGCCCGTGCACCGCCTCCGGTTAATACCAGGGCTAATTTTCCATTCTTCATTTTAACGAATGCAAGGTTTAGTCATCAATTTCTTCGACAAGGATCAGTCTAACCCGTCCGCCAATGGCCCGGGCCTTATGTTTTTCAGCATCCCCTTTTAGAATAAACAAACCATCTCCGGGCTCATATGCTTGTTTTTTACCATTGAAATCAATCTCAAGTATACCTTCAAGAATATAACCGATGTGGCCTTTTTCGCACCAGTCAGGTTCTCGAAATTGTTCATTAAATTCGACAAACCGTAATTGTCTGCCATTTCTTATAAAGGATTTGAATCGCACTCCTGGAGAAGGACTAATCCAACCCATTTTTTTAAAATTGACATGCATATTATCCACTCTTTTTTTAACTTGAAAATACGAAATTAATTCCAGACAACATAACTATATTTTGATCGATCCTATAATTCTAGAAAAATCTAAAAATATAATGAAACCCAAATACTTTAAATTGAGTTTTTAGGGTTGTTCAAACAATATTGCGGCTATGTTTCAAACTCTTTATATTTTGTATTCTATGATTGATGCCGAAAAATATTAAGCTCTTTTTCAATGTAAAAAAAAATTAAATTAATATGACTAAAAACCAAAAGATTACAAAAGCGACTGGATCCCTGTTTTTTCTATTACTGGCCTGTTCGGTTTGCCTTTCTCAAGATTATTTATGGCCGACGAATGCAAGCAAGTTGCTTACTTCTTCCTTTGCTGAAACACGCCCGAACCGACTTCACTCGGCCATAGACATAAAAACCTGGGGCAAAGAGGGCTACAAAGTTTTTGCTACTCGAAACGGTTATATCTGGAAAGTAAAAATATCCCCCTTTGGATATGGTAAAGTAATCTACCAAATATTAGACACTGGTGAAATAGCGCTTTATGCCCATTTACAAAAGTTCTCTCCTTATTTAGAGAATATTATGCGGAAAACCCAGAAGAAAAATCGACGGCATTCTGTTACAAAATTTTTCAAAAAAAATGAATTCCCAATTCAAAAAGGTGATCTCATTGCATTTACCGGCAGCACAGGAATTGGCTATCCTCATCTCCATTTTGAAATCAGAAATACTGATAATTTCCCTACGAACCCTTTGTTAAAGGGATTCAAAATAAAAGATACACTGGCACCTGTTCCAACTGCAATCGGTGTGGAGACAATGAATTTGGCATCGCAAATTAATGGTTGGTCTACCCCTCAGATTTTTCAATTGATTAAAAAAGGAAGAAACACATATACTGTAAAAAATCCAATTCAAATATGGGGAATGATCGGATTTTCAATTAGTGCTTATGATCAAGCTAACGGCGCTAGAAATAAATTTTCTCTTTACCAACTCATCACCTATTTAGATGGCGAAAAAATATTCCATAGCACTTATGATAAATTCTCATTTAACCAAAATACCCATGTTGTTCTGGATAGAAACAACTGGTTCTTATCAAATAACGGAAAATATTTTCATAACCTATTCCTGGAAAAGCTTAACAAATTGCCTTTTTATCATTCTTTCAATGAAGAGCAAGGAATTCTTTATACAATGGGCTATGCTGATAGTCTCTCCAAACAAACAAACTATTTATCGTGGCTTCTGCCTGAGCCGTTATCAACTTCTCCAATGGCAGAATTCGATAACCTCTATCTACAGATGCTCCGCAAACCTTTTACAATTTTACAGCCGGGAGATCATTCACTAAGAATAGATCTTTTGGATTATTTTGGCAATAAAACTACTATTCATGTTCCAATTATTGCTGGACAAAAACCAAAACCTGATAAGCAATGGATAAACCCAGCCGAAATAACCGGACTCATTGAGAAAGAGGGCCAAAATATTTTCTGGCATTATTTAGATCAAAAAAGTCATTGGCAAACCATAAATCCGGAAGATGCTTATGATTTTCTTAGAGGTAATTTAATTCCAGTGGGAAACGGCGCTTCTGGCACCAACCATTTTGATTTTTTGGAACCCTATATTAAAATCACAAAAACCGACAGCCAAGGGATTGAATATTTTCCCCAATTCATAGTACCGGATAACTTTGTTTTTGAAAATGAAAAAATTGATCTGGAATTAATAGTAAAAGATCCCTTCGCAGTGGTTGAAATTTCGAGTCAATATCCCATTTTAACGCCATTACTACTTCATATGAGGAACAAAAATACCGGATTTAAGGAATTGGAATTGACAGCTCACAACTTATATAAATTTAGCGCCTGGTTTCCGGCATACGAACTCGCAGAGGATTCCACAACTTTTGTTCTTTACATAAAAAAAGATGTGATTAAAAAGCCCATCGTTCAAAAAAGCTATTTTTATCATCGAATTCCAGTAGATCAAAAATATACTTTATCTTTGCCGGGCTTAAATGGTGAATTGAATTTTCCGGCATATGCTAGTAATCGCAATATCTATCTTTCATTGGAGCAAGTTCGGAGAAGCGATTTAGGAATATCCGTTCCCGGAGATTCCATTTCGCCTGTTTTCAGAGTAAATCCACCCTACGCCGGTTTTTTAAAGAGCATCGAGCTTTCAATTCCGGTATCCAGTGATATTGACAGAATCCGGCAAATTGGAATTTACACGCCTAATTTGCGTAAGAAAAAATGGAATTTTGTGAGCAATCAATACGATAGTAAAAATAAAATGCTTAAAACACGATTAATTTCTATTAGCAGGTTTACGCTTCTACGAGATGATGAACCTCCAAAAGTAAGGCTTATTTATCCCGCAAATGGAAAAACCACAAGTAATTCGAAGCCAACTATTCGCATCCACTATTCAGATAATTTATCAAAGATTGGAAGCGAAGATGATTTTGAAATGCTTCTCGACGGACAATTTTATATAGGAGAATTAGATCCGGAAGTTGATCAAATCAAGTTTATCGTAGAGAAGCCATTATCAAACGGTTGGCATAAAATAGATTTTTGGATTCAAGATCAAGCAGGAAATCGAACTAACCGTTCCTACAGTTTCAGGATAGAAAACACAAAATGATTCCCCTAAATGATGAAAATCCCACACAAAATATTCCCTTTATAACCTATACAATTATCACTGTAAATATTTTGGTATTTTTCAACCAGTTTCTTTTCGAAGGAAGTGGATTTGTTATTAAATATGGGACAATACCTTATGAAATAACACACTTCAGGGAAATTGCATCGAGACCTGAGTTCCAAACACCTTTTGCCAATATCTTTACACTTTTCACATCTATGTTTATCCACGGTGGATTTTTTCACATTGCCAGCAACATGCTATTTTTATGGATTTTCGGAGACAATGTAGAGGACCTAATGGGATCGTTTCGGTTCTTACTATTTTACCTGCTCACAGGCCTTATTGCATCTCTTGCTCAAATTATCATAGCGCCCTCCTCCACAATACCTATGGTTGGAGCAAGTGGAGCAATTTCCGGAGTTTTGGGTGCTTATTTCTTAAAATTTCCAAAAGCAAAGGTAAAAGTACTCATTATCTTTATCTTTTTTATTCAGGTGATTTCAGTCCCAGCTGTCATCGTTTTGGGATTCTGGTTCCTCATGCAGATCATGAGTGGGTTCACTTCTCTTGATGCATTGGATATGGGGGGAGTTGCCTGGTTTGCACATATCGGAGGCTTTATCGCAGGATTAATTTTTGTGAATAAGTTTCAAAAACGCAAAGTGCAAATTTGGTATTGATTTATTGAATCGATTCTCGCTTTATAGTCATTTAATGGATTTAACGGTTAATGAATTTCGAATATTTTTCTGTGGAATTAAGGTGATGTACAAAAAAAAGCCCCCAGCTTTCACCGGAGGCCCCTTGGGAGGAAGAAATGCTTGTATATTATTTAGATAAATCGATATCCCACGCCATGTATCGTCTGGATGTAGTTAGATGGATAACGAATTTCGCCTAGCTTTTCTCTTAATCTTTTAATATGAACGTCAACAGTACGATTCGTGACATATACTTTTTTGCCCCAAACTCTTTCTAGGATTTCAGTACGAGAAAAAATGCTTTCCCGCCGTGATGCTAATAAGTAGAGCAATTTGAACTGAATATAAGTTAAGTCAATTGGTTCTCCATCCTTCTTTACTCGATGAGCATCCAGGTCAATTTCAAGATCTTGAACTTTGATACAATTATGCCCATTCTTCAATCTTCTGATAAGTGCGTCTACTCTGGCTACAATTTCTCGAACAGAATTTTCCGCATGAATGACGTCGTCTGCGCCCATTTCAAATGCATGTATTATTTCATTCTCCTCGTTGATTTCACAATGGAGTATGACACCAACATTTTGAGTCAGTTGGTCGCTCTTTAATTCTTTGCTAACCTCCCAACCGTTTTTACCTTTCAGATTGTAATCCATAAGGATGACAAGCGGAAGATCATTTTTAACGTAATTCAATACTTCTTGCCCTTTACGCTTAAAGGTAACGTCGTACCCTTTTTGTCTCAATATTCTGCTTACAGAATTTTTATTCTCATTCTCGGGCAGTGCAATTAATATTCTTTCGTTTTCCATGTTTCATCACCTTATGTTAAATTTTAGTAATTTATTTTGTTTTACTGTAATCATTGCAATGAGTGTGCCAAAAATACCATTTTGAAACAGTAAAAACTTATTTATTGTAACTTCTTACTATACAATATTAAATTAAATAAATGTTTTTAAAAGGCTTACAACTTTATTACAATTAGTTTACGAAAATGATAATCGTTACAAATTCTTAATATTTAAAGTCAATTTAATTTTCACAAAGTGGTGGAAAAATGACCATTTGGTTAAAAAATGATCATTTTGAGTAAATTGGTTAAATGGCTAGAATTTCCAATTTATATCCAAAGAGAATATAGAACTGCGAGAATCATTGTGCTTAATTTCGCGATCTTTGTCCAAGTCATATTGCATGACCAAAGTAATTTCAAGCGGATCTATTACTTGATAGGATAGATACAATAATGTACTATTTTGGGATCGATTTGTGTAAAGGCTAAAGCCCGGGATAGGTTCATCACCTGCATCGGGATAGGAATTAAACATAAATGTATGGCTCAAACTACAAAGCAAGTTTTTATAATTGAAAAAATCCAGGGACAACAATAAACCCTGGGATAATTTATTTTGACTGATGAGTAAATTCGATTGCTGAACCTCATTCTTTTTATATTCTTTTGATTCGAGAATATAATTGATACCCAAATTGAGTTGGTTCGAAAGGTCAAATAAAAAACCGGGTTCAAATCTCAGGTAAGTAAAATCCGGTGTATATAAATAGGTTTCGGGATGATCTCGAAGTATTACCTCTCCTGATAGTTTTAATGAGACTGACCTAATTAGACTTTGACTTACATTTAAGGTAATAAAATGCTGTCGGAAATCTGTTAAAAACGAGGAATCCGAGTTTACTTGTGTATATTTCATATCCCGAAATTGGTACCAGCCTAAAAAAGAGGTATTCAATGAAGAATTAAATGAGTGTTGAATACTGAACCTCCGATCTACATAATCATAAAGTTGAAATGTTTTTTGAATCCTTTGATCAATGGTGAAATCTATAGTTAACCGACTATTTAAAAAATCCGAAGCTCTTAACACAGTTTGAAATTCGTTTTTCTGGAATGTTGGGAACGATTCTGATTCATTTTCATAGCTTCTATATTGGAATTCATCCCCGATAGATAGCGCCAAATCATCACCGAATCTCTTCTCAAGAATTAAATTTGAACTACTTTGCCAATACTCGATAGGAAAGCTCCGTTTATAGCTAAGTCCATCGAATACCTGACCAAAGTGTATTTCAAAACCTGTAATAAAATTCTTAGTAAATTGTGATTGAGCTTGCCAGGACGTATAATCACGGCTCACTTTCATCAAACCGTCTAATTCAACTTTAAAATTGTTAGCTTGGTAACTGGCCCATCTAAGACGAAATCCGCTATATGGATTATTTTGGCTATCGATAAAAGTACTGTCACTAAGCCCAAATGTCAGGTTATACTCCTGCTCACTAAAATCCATTCCAAAGACAATCTCAGTAGTGAAATTATCCTTTGAAAATTCAAAAGATTCATCCAAAGCTGCTAATTGGTATTGGATAGTTGAATCACTGCTTTGTTCGTCAGTAAGTTCAATAATTTCATCCAAATAAATTAACGCAAGCTCGTAATCCCCTTTCTCTACCGCATCTTTGCTAAACTGCCTTAATTCAATCAAATCTGCAAAATTTTCATATAATGCAAACTCCGCCCATCTTATCTCAATATTCAGGTTTTGAATTTCATACCTAAGAATCGGATCAACAACTTCTTCATCGCTGTTTTTTTCATTTCTACTTTGTGCATAAAGTGGGGGTAATTCAAATTGGGAAATTAACACAAAAAAAGATAAGTAGCAGAGCCAGAATTTAATAGAAAAGATGGTGGGGATTTTGAACTTCATTTGCTTGCCCGAAACACAGCTTACTGCTTTTGATGCTTTTCAATTCGATCAATGAGCTGAAGACCTACTCGGGAATTTTCTAACACCATTTCATATTTTTCAGAATTTTTAGCATTTAATGTCAATTGATAAATTTCTGATTCCAACGCAAACCAGGCAAGAATGAATGGATCGGTGCTACTGCCAAATTGAGTTTGCAAACCAAGATGCTTCTGTTCAAACCTGGCAAAAGCTGTGCCTGCTTCAATCCTGAGGTTATCAACCTGGGCTTCATTGGATAGTTGAGACTTTACACTGAGTACAAATTTGGTTGCCGTAAATAGTTTAGCCGTGGCAAGAATTTTATTCCCGCTTGCATATGCATGTTGACTCTCCACTAAAAACCGACGAGCATTTATTAGGATGTTTTCAAAGGATTGATTTTGGTTGTCCTTTACCTGAAGTTCGATTTTTTTTAGCAAATTGTTAAACAGATCCAATTCTTGCTCAAACCTGTTACGATTGCTTACATCCTCTTTGCCAGACAGTTTGGATACTCTACTGACAATCCGTTTTACCAGTCTGATTTTTTGCACAGCCTGGGAGTAATCCCCAACATCAAAAGAGCGAGATGCATCTGAATATACCTGTTGGGCCTGTCGATATAACTTGTTTCGTTGAGAAAAGGGATTTTCATGCAACGACCTCTCTACAGATTGCATCAATTCTTTTACTAGCTGCAATTCCTCAAATGCAGCTTGCCTCAAATTTCTTAGTGCATCAGATATGGATGGAGGCTTGCATACATCAATCGCCCTAAGAGTTAGCCTAGTGCCCCAGCCATAATGTTCAATAGCCCTTTTGAGTTCACGCCGGTTAAAGGCAGCTACAGCTTGTTTTTGTTGATTTAAAGCTTGTTTGTATAATTCACGGCAAAGTTTCTGATCTTTGTTAGTGCTAATATCTAACTTACGATCTCCTGCTAATAGACCATGAATTCGGTTTATTAATTGTTCATAATTGGCCTTTGCCTCCAGGTAAGCAGTGTATAATTTATCCCCTCCGGTCCTCGATAATAAATCAAAAGCTTTATCGATATTGAATTTGGCTATACGATAAAACTCTACTGCCCTCTGAAGATTCCGATGTTGAACTGCATCGTCAGCTTCATTTTTGTTCTTCAGTGCCTGCTGCAGAAGTTTATGTGCATTCTGGTGGAAATTTTTTTGCAGTACATTTCTTACCATCCGAATTTTATCTTCCAACTGCTGCTTCAAAATAGTTAGAGGGCCTCTTAAAACCAATGTCATCGCTCGATTTATAAGTATCTTTGCAGTTTGTATCTCCAGGGCCACAAGTCTGAACTGTTTATTATCGTGAGCATGAATCGCTTTAGTAATGCGTATTTCAATTTTTCGGATAAGATCATCAATTTTATCATTCGGGAATTGCTTGTTTACATCTATAAGAAACTTCAATTGACGCTTTACAATCTCGATAGATTGTCGAGAACTTAAATCTGTGGGTTGAGCTTCAATAGATGTTGCGAATAACAATAACAAAATGATTAGAGAAATTAGTGATATTAGGGATCGAGAAGGCATTTCGTTTTTCCTGTCTATTTACTTCCAGTGTCCCGGAATCCAGCGATATCCTCGGGAGGAGTTTTTCCAATGACCTGGAACCCATTTAAACCCCTTTTGAGGTTTTACCCATTTACTCTTAAGCCAAACATATTTGTTGCCATTCCATCTCCAAAATCCGGCAATCCAAACAGCTTTGGCAAAAGGTCTTGCCGGACGCACGTCGGCTCTTTTAGCCGGTGGCGCTGTTTTTACATAAACTGCACGTGTTGCACATCCCTCCAAATTTAAACAAGTAAGGCTTGTAACCATCAATATGGTTAACATTGATCTGATCTTCATTTCTAACTCCAATAGTTGATAACAAATTTATAAGAACAAAATCCAAAAGGCAAATCAAGTTCAAATACCATACCTCAAGAGCGCCCCCATCCATAGGAGCGCCAATGAGATATGATTTCAGTTACTTCAGTAAAGTCATTTTTCGAATTTGTTCAAAAGTGACATTTTTTCCGTTCTTTACCTGAATTCTATAATAATAGATTCCCGACGGCACTTGAGTTTGAAACTTGTTCAATCCGTTCCAGTTTAGCACATGATTTCCGGCTTCCAGAATCTCGTTTGCCAGGGTTACAATTTCCTGTCCCAATAAATTATAAACCTTAAGAGTAACTTCTCCGCTAACTGGCAGGTGTATTTGAATTGTAGTTTCCGGATTGAATGGATTCGGATAATTTTGATCCAATCCATATGTTTCCGGAATCGCGCCATCTATTGCATCGACACCGGTTGCGACATCACCATCCATCGTAATATTTGCTTGATAATTGTCATTCCCGGAATTTAAATCAACGGTTACTGAATCATCCGATGCTAAATTATTGTCGTTGTTTTGCTTTAATCCGGGTACTGCAGCGATTATCTGAACTTGTCCCGCTGCCATCTCATTGATTTCATAATTACCTTCTTCATCACTAACTGCAAATCCATCTATTCCACGCTTAGATCTTGCATATATCAATGCATTGGCAATAGGCTGATTTTGCCGTGTTACTACCTTGCCTCGGACTCTATAAGGGCCATTGCGTTTTTTGGCCAAGGCAAAATCAATACTGGATGACTCATGCGGTGAAACAACATTCACCAATGTTGCTTTATGCCAATTGTGGACATCATCAAAGAATTCGCCAATATAACCATCGGCCCAAGACATTACGTAATAATCACCATTGGGTAAACCCTTTAATTCATAAAGTCCATCAGCACTAGTCACACCAAAAAATGGCGGGCCACTTTGAGCGCCCACCGCAACCACGATTGCGCCTGGGATTGGTAAGCTGTCTAAATCTGCGGTCACCAAACCACTGATAGATCCTTCGTGATCAGGAATAGGTTTAAGGCTGAAATCTATACCGGCTTCGACTTCTGCCACATCCAGATCAACTACAGTAGCTTCTTCACGAGTTACGGCATTGTCAAAAAATTCCCGATGAAATCCTCTTGCCATTGCATATACATAATAAGATCCGGCAGGAAGGTTATCAATCCGGTAACTTCCATCATCATTTGAGAAAGCTTTACTTTGAAAGGGTGCGCCAATCAATTTTGCGATGATCAGTGCTCTCGCCAGTGGAGGATTTCCTTCATCTTCCGAAACCACAATCCCTTCGATTGCAGAAGCGGCATCTAAAGTAAAATCAATATCCCCAATTTGCTCATTTATACCAACAGAAACAGGAGTAGCATCGCTTAATCTCTTTGCCTCTAAGTAGAACTCGGGATGAAATCCTCTAGCGTTTGCTTTTACAAAATAAATGCCGGCATATAACCCGGTTAATAAATATTCCCCGTTTTCGTTCGTTTCGGTTTTTACCGAATGCCCCTGGCCGACTTCTGGATATGCAAAAACGGAAGCTCTCTCAATTGGACTGCCATTACCATCTGTTACTACACCACTCATTGTACTCAAAGGCAGAAGTGCAAAATTGATGTCGCCTGTATGTTCATTTTCTATGACTTGGACTGGAGTAGCTAGAGCAGGAATGAAAACATCATCAAAGAACTCATTATTATAATCTTTTGCTTCGACACCCATTAAATAAAAGCCAGGATCCAATTCCAACAAGTATTCACCATTTTCATTTGTGCGTACTTTTTTGTCACGATCCGAACGTGAATTATTCAAATCCCTGGCAAATACAATGGCTCCTTTAATGGGGGCGTTTGTCGAATCATCTACAATAACGCGACCTGAAATGGCGCCATGCATTGAAAGAGAAAAATCAATTCCATTTGTGGTATCCGGCACTTCGACATGCACAGCAGTCGCTTCATCCGGTCTAACCGCATTATCAAAAAACTCATGCTGGTAACCTGGCTTATCAGCTACAACCAAATAATCACCCGTACGCAGGTTGTCTATTATATAATTCCCATTTTCATCTGTTACACTATGGTGTTTTAAATTTACATCTAAACTATTTCTACCGAAAACACTAACATGCGCATGAGCAAGTGGCAATGAGTTAACATTACTGTAAACCGTTCCTGCAATTACTCCACCATGATTCATAGTAAAATTAATTCCATTTGCAGTGTCATTTTCAGCCATCTGCACTGGTGTTGCATCTTTAAAGCTTTGAGCTTCCTCAAAATATTCTGTGATATATCCTTTACCTTTGGCCCAAAGTACATATTTGCCCGGGATCAATTTCTCTAGTAAATAATTTCCATCAGGGTCAGTTAACACTCTTCTGGACCAACGTACGTGGCCTATCCGATAAGCCACAACTGCTGCATTCTCTACTCCTTCTCCGGAATTTTCATCTGTCACTCTGCCGGCTGCAGCGGCATTAGGACGACTGCCAACCACAACTTGCGAACCACCAAAAATCCTGGTTCCATTGTACTCTATATATGCTATCACTTCGCCCTGAACCGGATCATTCCCGGCGACAAATAATCCACGCTGGTTGATTTTTCCAATATGCCTCGGTTTAACCAACCAGTTAACGAGTAGATTCGGAACAACTTTATCGCTATTCTTATAGCTCAATTTAGCATGGAATCTTAGTGAATCTCCAAAACCTAACGCGGCTTTTTTCGGCTGAACAATTAACTCCAGTTTGGTGCGATCTTCAACATCGGTCTCCCCTACTACTATTTTTGCTCTGGCTTTAACTTCACGATTTAATAATATTGCAGTCGCGATTATAGCTCCGTTACCGGGTTTGTTGCCCGCAATAAAAAAGCCATCATCGGTTATTCTTCCTAAATCTTCAGGCTCTACTTTCCAATCAATCCGATCGGCAGTTAAAGCAGTAAAATTTGAAACTCCAAATAGCTGTGCTCGAAAACGAACCGTTCCCTGGATTGGCACTTTCGCTTCTTCCGGTGAAATAACCAAAATTTCATTTGTTTGTTGCTGTGCTGGTGTTTCCGAATTAAACAGTCCCAGACATACGGATACAGCAAGAACGACACTGTTTAAATATTTAGTAAATTGCCTCATGATACCTCCTTGTTTAATGAAATATAAAAATTAAGAGTTTGATTTACAGATATGAAAGCCAATCTTGTAGATTTATAATGAATGATTCTTTCAAGATAGATATTTGAATATTGTGAATAACTATTCGTTAAATCGGATGGAAAAAAAATACTCTTAACAAAAATGGTTGCAGATTTTAACTTTCTAACTGATTTAAGTGTCATTTTTTCTCCTGGTTTTTCTTATTATAATAATTAGAGGGAGCCGAAGCTCCCTCTCCCTTACCATACTCCGCTATTTGACGATGTAGGTAAATCCCCATATTTTAGAATTATATTGTAGCTGGTCATCATAGATAGTACCGTTGTCGATTGCATCGACAAAGGCATGGTAAATTCCACGTCTTTGACCAACAACCCAGTATCCGCTGTAGGTTCCATCCCCAGCTGCTTCATCAGGGTATACTCCATCATCATTCAAGCCCTTCCTTGCGCGTCGCATCCGGCGATCATTCTTATATCGCAGCGAAACAGTCTCGCCAGGCTTTTCCAGGTATGGTGAAGAATTATTAATTTTTGCAAATACTTTTACAGAATCACCTGGTTGCAGTGTTGGAATAGCTTCCAAGTCTCTAAAGAATTCCAGAGGATCTTCAATGGACCATTCCTGCCCATCGGAGTTTTGTATGGTTATATTTACAAATGATAGTGTCGTCTCAGGGCTTTGCGTTTCTGATCCGGATACTCTTCTCAACTTCCAGTCTTTTCGACGGTCTCCGCTATTTCCTCTTTTTTTGAATATCGCTTTACGAACAATTTCATTTTCCATGTCTTTTGTATAAAGAATTCCCTGGGCGACTGAATCTGTTGTGTCCGAAGCGAGAATTAGGAAATTGCCATTAAAGGATTTTATAATTGTGGCTACAAGAGTTGAATCATCGACTCTGTCGATTGACAGATGTTCTAACTGAAATCTACCTTTACGGCCAAATCGAAGTGGATCGATAAGGTTTGCCGTTTTACCAAATCCATCGATAGAATAAACAAGTGGCTGAGCGCCGTCATCATTGATTCCGGCAGTTGTAAAATAATCTTCATTTTCTTCAATTAATGCCCTTATAGCTTCTTCATCAGAATCCAAATCGAATGAAGATGGATCTTTTGAACATCCAAACAATAGTCCAACAGCTAATGGCGCTAATAACATTCTAATCCAAATATTCCTTTTCATTGTTCTTCTCCTTTGTTTATTGTTAAATTTTTCAATGATCTTGTCACTTTTTTTGGGCCCGTGTTACTTATTCCGCTCTTTCATAAGTCAAACTTTGTGCCACTTTAAAAAAATGTTCATGTGACCCTGTTTTAAGCACAAACTATCCAAAATCGCTCAATATCATAAAACTGAATAGATTTAACCTCAGAAATTATGTACCATTTGGTACAGACACATGAACCTAAAGGTACGATAATATGGTAATAGAGGTAAAAACAGTTGCACCGATTCTAACACACTTTTAAATTAGACAATGCAAATAATATTGAGGTGAACCAGAAAAGTGAAGGTATATTCAATTGGCCATAGTAACCGAAGCTTCTCCGATTTTTTATCTATTTTGTTAAATTACGAAATCAATCATCTTGTGGATGTCAGACATTACCCGGTTTCAAACCGATTTCCACATTTCAATCGAGAAGCCTTTGAAGACTCATTTTCCAATAGTCCTGAAGGACTCAAATACAGTTTTCTCGGTAAAGATCTGGGAGGAAAAAGAAATATCGACTATTCGAAGTACATGAAATCAGACTCATTTATTTCAGGCATGAAAGAATTGTTTAAAATTGCAAAATACGAAAATACTTGTTTTATGTGTGCCGAAAAAAATTATTTACATTGTCATAGAAAATTTATTGCCGATAAATTTATTCGGTTAAACTGGCAGGTATTGCATCTTGTGGAAAAAAACCGGGCGATTTCTCACCCGATCTCATTATTTTAATAATAGGATTTTTAACTAATTAAAATTAATTAGTATTGTTCATTTTTTTTGACAGGATTTACAGGATATCAAAACCAGAAAAGAGTGGATTGATTCAATTTTTATCGAAATCGATGCTTATGCTACATCTTGTTGATCCTGTCAAAAAGTAATTTAAAAACATAGAGATCAAAAAAACATCAGCTGTTTTCAAGCATGAAACCAAGCATCATTATAGACGGATACAATTTGATTCACCGAGTCAAAGAATTGCGTGAGTTTTTGAAAATTGATATTCAACATGCCAGAATTGAGTTAATCAATAAACTAACCGGATTAATATCCCGGAAGAATATAAGTATTCGTTTGGTGTTTGATGGCGATCGAGTTGGGCAACCAAGCCATCAATCGATTAATAAGATCCACGTTATTTATTCAATCAAACCTCAAATTGCCGATACGGTTATCAAACAATTTGTGGACAAATCCAAAAATCCTAAGAATTTACTTGTGGTCTCTTCTGACAGTTCTGTTTACCAATACGCTAAAAGTGCAAAAGCCCAGGCAATACGCTCGGAGGAGTTT
Source organism: candidate division KSB1 bacterium (assembly GCA_022566355.1). Classification (NCBI taxonomy): domain Bacteria; kingdom Pseudomonadati; species Candidatus Zhuqueibacterota bacterium. The sequence goes on along the minus strand of JADFJB010000045.1, from coordinate 17,026 downwards.
TACAGCAAATATCTTGATTCAAAAAAAAGTAGCCCCTCGCCTAATTTGCAAGAGGAAATGAGTCAACACGAATTACAAAACTGGGTTGACATTTTCAATAATACTGAGGGAAATGAAAAATAAACCTATACAGCAGGATTTGGAATTACAAGCGTCCTGGTCTCAGAAGCTTCAATCGATCATAAAACGGAGACGACTTGCAGTTTACATGATCATCGGAGGATTTCTGGTTCTATTGATCATCTTTAATTTAGGCAATTTCTTTTTACTTAATCAAATGCGAGCGCAACTTGAGTCCGAGCAAGAGCTTCGTTTGAAATCAGTTGCGATATTAGCAGCAAATCTAATTGAAAAAAATTTACAGGATGAAGGGCTACTATCCTTAGAATTCGGGCAAGAAAATCAAATCACACTTCTTCTGATTCAAGATCAATTAATGAGCATTAAGAAAACCCATCAATTGGAAGGCTTGTTTATTATCGATGCAAAATATACTACCATTGTTGATAGTTATTCAGATTTTGAATTTGACATATCACATGCCTATTTAAAAGAGGATTCTACCACTATTAAACAAGCTTGGTCCGGTATTCCGGTTGCAAGTCCTATTCACATTTTAAATGATCAACGATTCATGAACGCATATGCACCAGTACACAATTTAACCGGGCAAACGATGGGTATTCTGGTAACCGAGGCCAATGCCTATTTTTTTGATTTAGTGGAACAGTATAAAAACACATTCTTTGTTACTGCGACTGTAAGTATCGGAATTTTTATTCTGTTTGTCACTTTCATCCTTTATGCATTGAGGTTGTTAATTCGCACTCAAGAATCCCTATCAAAATCGGAACGACTAGCCATGATGGGCCAGATGTCGGCTGTGCTTGCTCACGAAATCCGTAATCCGTTGGGTATTATTCGCGGGACTGCCGATGTGCTTAAGTCCAGGTATCAAAATGAAAAGAAGCCGGACCAACTGTTTCAGTATATTCCCGATGAAGTAAATCGGCTCAATAAATTGGTAAATGATTTTTTACTTCTAGGTAAAGAATCTAAATTAAATTTTGAAAAAAATGATTTAAATAAATTGATTGAAGCTACAATCGAAAAGATGAAACTCAATAACGAACAAAGTAAGGTCAAATTTCACTTTGATGCAAAAGCAATTGAACCATTCCCGTTTGATCTCGACGCCATGCAGCAGGTTTTGATCAATTTATTTCGAAATTCAATGCAATCAATAGAGTCCGAAGGTGACATTGTTATTAAAACAAATTACTTAAGCAATAAACATAAGAATTTTTACCAGGTTCAGATTATTGATTCCGGTTCGGGTATTGAAAATCCAGATGCTATTTTCGAACCCTTCTATACCACGAAAAGCTCCGGAAGCGGTTTAGGGCTGCCGGTATCAAAAAAAATCATAGAGGGTCATGGCGGTAATATTGAAGTTGAAAGTCAACCAGGTAATGGTACAACCATCACAATTAATCTACCTGTAGAAAATCATTAAAAAGGAAATCATATATGGATTCCAGATCAATTCTAGTAATTGATAACGAAGAAAGAATGTGTGAAATACTGAAAGCCTGCCTTGAATCGGATCAGGTTGAAGTTGATGTTGCCTTCGATGGTGAGCAAGGGTTTAAACAATTCCAAACGAAGCACTACGACCTGGTTATCACGGATCTCAAAATGCCGAAAATTACGGGTCTGGAACTGCTTGATAAAATTAAAGAAAACTCCCGGGACACAGATGTGATTCTGATGACTGCCTTTGCTACTGCTCAAACCGCTGTAGAAGCTATGAAACGCGGAGCGTACGATTATTTAATCAAGCCATTTGATATGGAGGAATTACGGTTAAGAGTGGATAGGTTATTGGATAATAAACGTTTAGTGACAGAAAACCGGGATCTACGCCGGCAACTAAAAACACGCTATAATTTTGATAATATTACCGGTAACTCAGGGAAAATGCAAGATGTTTTTAAACTTGTTGAAAAAATTTGTAACGGTGACACAACAATTTTGATTCGAGGCGAAAGTGGTACGGGCAAAGAACTGATTGCCCTGGCAATTCACCAAAACAGTTCGCGAGCCGATGAACCATTTATAGCTGTGAATTGTGGTGCAATCCCGGAAAACTTGTTGGAAAGCGAGCTATTTGGCCATGAAAAGGGTGCATTTACCGGGGCAGATCGGATTAAAAAAGGAAAATTTGAAATTGCCGGGAAAGGAATTATTTTTTTGGACGAAATCGGCGACCTATCTCCAAGTCTCCAGGTTAAATTACTTCGAGTTCTTCAAACCAAAAAATTTGAACGGTTGGGAGCAAATGAATCAATTTCATTAGAAGCAAGAATTTTAGCAGCTACCCATCGGAACTTAGAAGACGCCTTAAAAGAAGGTAGTTTTCGGGAAGATTTATATTACCGCATAAATGTTTTCCCTATTTTTTTACCGCCTCTTAGAGAGCGACGTGAAGACTTACCGGAACTCGTGGATCACTTTATTAAAAACTTTTCCAAAGACAAAGCTATAACCATAGAACCAACAGCCCTTGAATCTCTCATAAATTATGATTGGCCGGGGAATGTGCGTGAATTAGAAAATGCCATTGAAAGAGCGACAATCTTATGTGGTGACCAATCCATATCTAAAGAACATTTTCCACTATACATTCATTCACAAAAACCAGTAAAAGGTTTTTCTGAACTTCCTGATAAAGGAATTAACCTCGATGAACATGAACGGGAGTTAATCTATCAAGCCATAACCAAGTCACAAGGGAATAAAAGCAAAGCTGCAAATTTACTTGGAATTACAAGAAGAAAACTGTATTCAATGATGGATCGATTGGGAGTCAAAGAACTCATTAACCAATAATGAGACCAACAGAAATTTCTAACTATTTAGAGAATAAATATGCGTAACAAGTTAAAAATACTATACTCCGCGATCACAATACTATTAGTAATTGCCGCAACCTCAAATTTTTTACACCGGATCCATTTTGATCCCCAGGTTTTAGTCGAATTCAGATTGCAGGAAAATGACGAAACCGGTGAAATTCTAGTTACATATATAACAGAGGGAGGAGCTGCTGACCTGGCAGGAATTAAAGTAAACGATGTTCTGCTGGGTTTTGATGGCAATCAATTTTTGACTTGGAGGAATAAACACCAACCTGGCGACAAGCTAGCATTCAAAATTCGTAGAGGCAGCGAAGAAGTTGACGTTGTAGTTACATTGGCACAACGAAATAGATTAATGCCTGTACTTTTTTATCTGGTTGGTATGTTGTTTCTTTTGGTTGGTTTTGTTGTGGTTATCAAAAAACCGGAAATGCGCACAGCAAGACTTTTCTATTTTTTCTCAGCGACCTTTTTCATCATGCTCGTCTTCAGTTCAAGATCTATCAATCAACCATTTCATGATGTAATTATTACAATCCATACAGCGGGTATGATTCTTTGGGGGCCTTCCATGGTTCACTTTTTTATGAATTTTCCAAAACGAATCTCTTTATTACATAAGTATCCCAAGGCTGTTTTTCTCTTTTATCTACCCTCGATTTTGGCATTTACGTATGTCCTATTCATCAACAAACAATCCATTTTGGAAAATATAATTATTGGATGTTATTTCTTCGCTGCATTCGGTTTACTTGGCTCAAACTCACATAAAATCACCAATCCCCACGAACGAAAATCGATTCGAGTGATACAATTTGGCATGTTTTTAGGATTCATGCCATTAGGCATTTTCGCCTATTTCCCAGATTTCGTAGTGAATGTCTTAGGTGAAACTGCAGTCGCTTTTGTTTTTGGATTGATGGGATTTGTGCCAATATCGTTTGGATACTCAATCATGCGATATGGTCTAATGGATGTGGAAATCATTGTTAAAAAAAGCCTGGTTTACAGTATGCTCACCAGTTTTTTTGTACTTCTCTATTTTCTTATTGTGATGGAATTGGGTGAATATTTGGCAAATAATCTCGGTTTTGCCGGCCAAACTTCAAATATCATTTTTCTGGTAATTGTTGCAATTGCTTTTCAACCGGTTAGAAACGCCATCCAAAACCTGGTCGATCGGCAGTTTTATAGAAACAAATACCAATATCAAAAAACCTTGCTTAAACTGAGCCAGGATCTGCCGGGTTTTACTGATATGCCGGGCATTTTAAAACATATAGCAGATACGATATCCGATGCCATGAAGGTTACGAATGTTTTGGTCAATTTGTATGATCAAGAATCCAATCAATATGTGCTTCGATTCAAAACAAAAGGAATAAAGAGCTCCAGAATTAATTGGAAAGATGGAAGTAACAGCCTTATTGAGCTTATCAAAAAAGAGAAATCTTGTTGTCTGTTTTATAAAATAGAAGAAGATGCAAGTTACAATAACCTCTCACTTTCCGAGAAAGTAAAAATTGAGAAAGCTGGAATTGTATTGTCTGTCCCAATGTTTTACCAGGATGCTATGATAGGTTTAATCGGACTTGGGCCAAAAGCTTCCGGTCAGGTTTATAGTATGGAAGATTTGGATCTGCTGCAAACAGTGGCAGGAAATGCCGCAATCGCTCTTGTGAATTCGCGACTGCATCAGGAAGATTTACGAAAACAAGCATTTGAGAATGAACTCGTGATGGCTCGTAATATCCAGGAAGGATTGCTTCCAAAAGAAGATCCGAATATTCCGGGACTTGAAATTACCGGAATTTCTTTACCTTCAAGTATAGTTGGCGGAGATTACTATGACTATATTCCTTTACCAAAAAATCGTTTACTCTTTCTCGTTGCAGATGTTTCCGGAAAAGGTATGCCGGCGGCTATTTATATGTCAAAAGTGCAAGGGATGATCCAGATGGGCGCCGAAATTCATAGCAGTCCCAAAAAACTTCTGATGGATGTAAATCGCAGGATTTACAACTTCCTGGACTCTAAATCCTTCATCACAATGGCCCTGGCTAAGGTTGATACCAAACTCAATAAAATCACTTTTTGCCGGGCAGGACATTCACCGGCACTCATAAAAAGGAAAAACACAACAGAATGGCTGACTGGCAATGGCATCGGTTTAGGTCTTGAAGAAGGAAACATTTTTGATGAATCCATTGAAGAGCGCCAAACTAAATTACATAAAGGCGATTATTTTATACTCTTTAGCGATGGATTGACCGAAGCAATGAATCAAAACCACGAACTTTATGGAGAGGAGAGATTACAAGATATCGTTGAAAATGGAATGTTTAGTTCAGCCGGTGAATTAAAAGACTTACTCCTTAATGATCTGAAAAATTTTCAAGCTAACTCTCAACAGACAGATGACATCACGATTGTCATTGTTCGATTTCTTTGAAATACAAACTAAAATTCCAAACATCTAATTCGTTATATTTGGATCATCAACCAAATGAATACTTATTTTAAAATTACTAAAAATCTTTTTACTAGCCTGAACTCGATGTCTTAAAATTAGTTTGAAACTATCATCATAATTTCAATAAATGAATTACCAAATATCGGGATGGAATATTTATAGGTTATAAATTTCTAAAAAAATACATGAAAACTCCTTTAGGAGTGAAATATAGGATTCTGTTGTTAAGCATGATTACACTAAATGCAAATATTCCACTCCTCCGGAGTTCCGAATCAGAGACTTATACCTTCCCTATAAACATTTCACTCCTACGGAATTGGATTGCGATCAATACAAAGAATTATGTCAAAGTATCTTTTATTATGATGAACCTTATGATTGCGTGCGAGAACCTCGCTTTTAGCGGGGATCCACTTAACTGGAATGAAAAAATATCAATGACACTGGATATCGAGTTCTAGTTCGGACGCTAACTATAAACAAAAATTCAGATATTATGAGAATTAAACCTCCTTATACTTTTGAGACCGAGCGTCTTCTGATGCGTTTACCGATCATTGAAGATGCTGATTCCATATTCGAGCAATATGCCCAGGATGAAGATGTCACAAGATATCTAATTTGGCCACCCCATAAAAGTATCGAAGACACCAAAGATTTTTTAAAAAGATGTCAAACAAGCTGGAGCTCCGATTCTGATTTTCCGTGGGCTATTATTAGAAAAGAAGACAATATATTGGTTGGTATGGTAGGGATTAGAATCAACGAGCACGGTGTAAACCTGGGATATTTATTGGGCAAACAGTTCTGGCATCAAGGCTATATGATTGAAACCCTAAAACCAATTATTGATTGGGCGTTCAGCCAGGATGAAATATACCGAGTTTGGGCTTTTTGTGATGTGGAAAATACATCTTCTGCCAGTTTACTTGAAAAAGCAGGGCTACAAAGAGAGGGGGTTCTTCGTTGCTGGATTGTTTTGCCTAACCGAAGTAAAATTCCAAGGGATTGTTATAGCTATTCTAAAACCAGGTGACCGAAAACAACTTTAGGATCAATTTAGTTTGAATTTTCTTAATCAAATCCAGGTTTAGCACACCGTTAACAAGGGAACCATAATCTAAAGATTCCATTTAAAGTTTATCGCTTTACATTTCTTTGAAACAGATCGTGACGAGTTAAACAAAGCTGTCACAGACTAGTGGAATGATTCCAAAATAATGTATGTTTCAGAATAAATAGTTATGAATTGTCAAATTCTGATTATAAAGTGTCATTTGTTGTCATTGAATATTGCGATGATAATTAGGAATGGTTTAACTAGCAGGACAAACATCGCGGAGACCACTTCGTTAATTTCCGCAACGACCTATTCGAAGTGGTCTATTAAGTTTTATAAATATGAAAAACAAATAAAAATATTTATATGAAATAATATAGTTTTCGTATCAAATTCATATTCATGTTTAATTAGCCTGACCTATTCATAAACCTAATCACTTTCAATCTAGGAAATGGTTTTTTCACTATGTTTTATGCTTAAATCTCAGCTTTTTCAAATGTTTGGAAATAGACCCCTCCTGGGTGACACAGATGGGAGTTTTAAGCTTAAAAGCATGATTCATGAATTATGCAGGTTAGTACTACTTTTCAAAAGTTTAGATATGATAAAAAAAACGGCCACAGAACTCTTGATTTTAATTCTAATTTCACTTTTCTGCGGATTCCCCTCAAACGCACAAGAGTCTGCATCAATTGATGGATTTATAAAGGACCTCAGTTCCGGGGAAACGTTAATCCATGCAAATATTTACCTCGCAGAGACACTGCAAGGCGCTACCTCGAATAGAAGCGGTTATTTTAGAATTACTGGCATTCGTTCTGGTCGATATACGTTGGTTGCATCCTACATTGGTTATGATAAATATCAACAAACAATAACAATCTCATCGGGACAACATCTTCGCCGGGATATTGAAATACGGCCATCGATTATCGAAACGGAGGGTGTAATCATAGAAGCTGAAATGGCCATTGATGAAGCGAAGCCGGTTGGTGTCGTAGATATGCAGTTGAGAATGGTTAAACAACTACCTGCAATCTTGGAAGCCGACTTATTTCGATCGATCCAACTGCTGCCGGGAATTAAAGCTGCCTCAGATTTTTCGAGTGGACTCTATATTCGCGGCGGTAACCCGGGACAAAACCTTATTCTAATCGATAGAACCACTGTCTACAACCCCTCCCATTTTTTTGGTTTCTTTTCGACATTCAATCCCGATGCTATTAAAGATGTTCGTATTTTCAAGGGCGGCTATCCGGCCGAATATGGGGGTCGCCTCGGTTCAGTAATCGATATTTACAACAGGGACGGTAACCGCAAGGAATTCCAAGGACGGTTAAGTATTGGGACCATTGCCAGTCGTTTGATGCTTGAAGGCCCCATAAAAAGAGGTTCCTGGATGCTCGCAGCTCGACGATCCACACTCGAACCTATGCTGGCAATTTTACGGAACAATGTTGATGATGTCCCGGATGCTTTTTATTTTTATGATCTTAACGGAAAAATTAATTATGATCCAGGTCCCAATGACAAGCTGAATATATCGCTTTATTCAGGATTGGATAAGGTTAAGTTTCCTTTCGCCGATGATGCCGATTTTGACTTAAGATATGGAAATTTAACTTTAAGTACAAATTGGACACATATCTTCTCTCAGAAAATATTCTCCGTTTTTACACTCACCGGATCACGCTATTTTAACTATCCTCGCATAAACATCAGTGGTACAAAAATCGAACGAGACAATAAGATATTGGATATTTCCGCAAAAGGCGACTTCGAATTTATTGGTTTAAATCACCAAATGAAAGCCGGCTTTTGGGCAGGAGATTTAGACCTCACATTTAGAAACCGGTTTGATGAAGAAGAAACTTTGTCTGAAAAAATCAATGCAAAATACGGATCGGTTTATTTTGAAGAAACCTGGAAACCCAACAAAAAATGGAACATTAAAGGAGGCATCCGAGGTAATTTCTTCTCCGCCGGCGATTACATTCGTTTCGAACCCCGCCTGTCAGTTGAACATATTTTCAGTCAAAGATTTTTAACACAAGTTGCATTGGGTCGGTATTACCAATTTTTAACCCTAATAACCAATGAAGCCTTTAGCGGTTTCGATACCTGGCTGACAACTGATGAAGGTGTGCCTCCATCTTGGGGTGATCAGTTTATTTTAGGGTTTAAAACAAGACCAAAACAAGGGCTTCATTTTGATCTTGAAATTTATTATCGCACTATGCGTGATTTGTTTGAATTTGATCCCCGGGTTCCCGATCCTGCCGGGCTAGACTATAAAGACCTGTTTCGGTTTGGAAAAGGGTATGCATTTGGCGCTGAATTTTTTCTGGAAAAAAAAGAAGGAAGGTTGTTCGGCTTTATTGGTTATACTTGGGCAACCAGTCGTCGCCGATTTCCAGGATATAATAATGATAAATACTATCCACCTAAATACGATCGGGTTCATGATATCAATATTGTGATGAATTATAAGCTGAGTGAAAAATGGCGATTAACTTCTGTGTTTAACTATGCAACCGGCCAGACATTTACACCTGTTTTAGGCACGTATTACGTAAAATATCCTACAAACTCTTCAGATCGTGCGCCTTTTATTGTTGGTGACTTAAATTCCTCAAGGCTACCCTCATACCATCGATTTGACCTGGGATTTATTCGATTTGGGAAGTTCCTGGGATTTGCAGATTATCAACTTCAAATTCAAATAGTCAATCTATATTCACGGCGTAACCTGTGGTTTTATGCATATGATCTCGATGAAAACCCGATTAAACGGGACGACGTCCGCATGTTACCCATTATCCCCAGTTTATCTTTTTCATTGGAGTTTTAATTTGGGTGCCACAGACTTACACTGATTAAAACCTACAATGATTAAGACAGGATTTATTAAATGATAAATAAATGAAATAGGATATCGCTAAATCATAAAAAGAGCAATAATGAATATAAAAAACAGTAAACGCGTTATAATTCTACTCTTCTGCTTTTGCATCATTGGTTGTGGTGTAACAGAACAAGAAACTTTTGAGTCAGAGTATATCTTAGAATCCTATCTAATTGCCTTAGAACCTCTACCAGAAGTAAGGCTCTCCAGAACCGTACCATTTGGTCAACCTTACTATTTTGAAAGACAAGCGGTTTCAAGGGCTAGTGTTCAAATCAAGCTATTAGACAAGAATGGAACGATTAGCCAGGTTTATCCCTACGTGCAAATTATAGACGGAATTTATTTATCAACAAAATCCGGTGCTGTTGTCCAACCCAATCGAACTTATGAGTTAACTGTTACTTTTGACAATAATGAAGATTTTTTGCAGGCAACCACCATTGTCCCTGATAGTTTTTCAATCATTAAAGTAAATCGTTTTCTTACTGAATTTCAATCCAAAGAACAAGTTGAAATAACAGTGACTCGGAGCTTTTATCCTGGCAGACAAAATATTTTCCTACTTTCAACTGAATCACTTAATCCTAAATTGGAGGAGTTAACGCCATTCTTAAAAGATTTTTTTGATCCGGAAGAGGATGATCTGAAAGATTTTATTATCCATGAATCGCCCCCGTTTAATGAGGGGAACTATGATTTAAATGAGGATGGCACTTTGACTATCAAGATTCCATGGATCGCAATTAACTTTTTTGGACCAAACAAAATTTCAGTTAACGCGATCGATGATAATTTTTTTGATTTTATTCGCAGCCGGGATATTCAGATCAGGGGCTCCACCCTATCTCCAGGCGAAATACCTGCAATTATCGAACATGTAGATGGAGGAACCGGAATTTTTGCCAGTTTATCACGTGTATCTGTAGAGATACTAGTAACCCGCCCCGATCCATAAAAAATCTATTGTTACTTGAGCTAAAAAAGAAGGTCGCTGTACGAAACTGAAACCAAATCATTTTTGCCAATTTCAAATCTGGCCTGTAAATCATGCAAACACTGGTTGGTATCCGGTTCATTCTCCCCTTTATTTAAAACGCCTTCAAACTCTATGAAATTACCCAGGTTGTCTACTTCGTCTAGATGGATCCGAATATTTTTGTATAGATATAACTTTCGAATTTTAGACACCACAATTGAAACACCCAAATTTTCAGATAACATCATTTTAAGTTCTTCGTTGTTTTCAACCGCCAGGCGCTGGTATCGGCTTTCCCTACTTTGGGGAATATTTTCTCTGAAATAGCCAATTAATTCGGCCGGTTCATTTTCAGCTTCACGCAGTTTTAGTCTTCCCTGGTTTACATTGAAATAAGTATCCACCTGCTTTCTGCGCCATTGGAATTGAGCGCCAATCTTAATGGAAAGCTCTTCAGCAAGCTTGAGATTCGGGTATTCTGCTTTAACTTCTATGTTTCTCATTTCTATCCAGATATATTTATTTCGTATTGTTGTTTAAAATCAAATTATTTATTACTTTAGCAAGAGAATTTTTCGGTTGTGTGATTAAGGTAATTAATGCTAAACATTGTATGCGCAATGAATTGCGAAGCCCGGCCATTCATTGACCACTTTAAGCTAAACAAAGATTTTTCCAATAGAAAATTTAACCAGTTTCTGGATGAAAACATTTCTCTCATTGTTAGTGGAATCGGAAAAATGAAATCGGCCATAGCTACCACGTTCCTGTTATCTCAGGCCAAAAACCTGGATTCTTCAATTATTTTCAACATTGGCATTGCCGGTTCTGCCAAACATCACAGCATTGGGGCGGCAGTCTTGGTGAATAAGATTACTGATCATGAGTCCGGACGAAGTTTTTTCCCTGCTGCTTTACAAAATCATAATTTGGAAGAAGCTAGGCTGGAATCCTTCAGTCAAGCAGTATCGAGAGAAAATACCAATGTGGACAATCTAGAACTTGTGGACATGGAGGCAAGTGGTTATTATGAAGCAGCTTCCAATTTTTTATCGGCATCTCAAATTTATTGCATCAAAGTTGTCTCGGACCATTTAGACGATCAAAAAATATCGAAGCAATTCGTATCAGATTTGATCTTGCAAAATCTAGATGGTCATTTTTAGACAGGATAAACAGGATTATCAGGATAAAAATCCAGTATATCTTGTTAATCCTGTCAAAAAAGAAAAAACAGCTTTGATCCGGTCTAATATTTTTTGAAAGTACAATTCATATCAAATGATGAAGAAATCCTTTCAAATTTTGATAGCAGTTATTGGAATTTCCATACTTGCTGAATCTTTGGATTTGATCAGCAATAAAACGCCTGTATCCGGAACCGAAGACAATGCTTCTGAATCGTTAATTAAACCCACAAAATTCCAAAATCACAAAAAACAAAACAAAGTCAAACCGGATCAACCGGACCAATTTGTTCAGTTTTATAATGAAATCCGCACGAGAACAGGAGAAACCGTTCATGGTTATCCGGCTAACTACAAAATCCTTGAGCTTAAAAAAGCAAAGAAAACCAATTCTCTTTCGAAATCCAGAAACGTTACCCTTCCCTGGCAAGAAAGAGGTCCTGGCAATTTAGGTGGGAGAACCCGGGGATTAATCATTCATCCGGGCGACCCAACTCACAATACCTGGTTTGCCGGATCTGTTGGCGGAGGCATTTGGAAAACCACTGATGGCGGCAAATCCTGGGTTAACAAAACCCCGGATTTGCCAAACCTGGCAACCACTACTCTGGCAATGTCGCCGGCAAATCACAATGTGATCTACGCAGGAACCGGGGAGGGATTTTATAATTTTAGCGGTATCACCGGCGATGGGATTTTTAAATCCATAGATGGTGGTGAATCCTGGCAGCAACTCGTAAATAATTTTCATTTTGAAAACATCAACCGGATCGTCGTCGATCCTTCGGATGAAAATGTTTTACTGGTTGCAGTGAATAGTGGGTTTTTTCGACCGGATAAGTGGAAGACTTCCCATATATATCTCTCGACGGACGGTGGTGAAAGCTGGCTGCAGGTCTATGATGCGGGTACAAACCGGGTCCAGCAAATCGTCGCCAATCCCCACAATTTCAATACACTTTATGCTTGTGTAAATAGTGTGGGAATTATTAAATCTTTTAATCGCGGAATGACTTGGCATCTATCTTCTTCGGGTATCGAGGATATGAAAAGGATAGAACTGGCAATCGCAGCCACGGATACTTTCAGGCTTTATGCTGCCGTGGAAGTGAATGCTTTTACTTCCAATCTATATATTTCAGAGGATGGCGCCATTAGCTGGCGGCTTTCTTCTGAAGAAATCGAAGAGAATCCAAATTGGCTTGCGGCGCAGGGCTGGTATAACAACGCAATTGCAGTTCATCCCTTCGATAAAAACATTGTCTTCTTTGGTGGTTTAAATATCTGGAGAGCCGATTTCCAGGCACATGGTGGAATTGGGGGAACTATTATCAATGTTGAACAGAACAACACCGCATCATTTTTATCCTTTGTTGATTTTGGCACTACCTACGCAAACGGAGGTCTTACTTTAGTCGATAAAGACGACGCTATGGGTATCGACAAATTTGACTATGTTTCCGTAGAACTTCGATTCGGCCCGGGGATAAAGCAAAAAGCGCATCGCTTTTCGGCTCCTGATGGACCGGGAATTCCGCCCAATTCGTATACATATGAAGATTACATCGATGTGCCATTTCAGGTTTGGGATAAAACCAATCAGCGCCAGATAATGGTTTCATTCCGGGACAGCGATAATGACATGGAATTTAACTTAACCTCAATTGAAAACAACATCGTGGGAAGGGAATATATTTTTATCAATTCTGTGGAGTATAATCCGGACGCACCCGATCCTACTATAGCCCTTCCCGGTGGGCAGATTTACAAAAACATCTACTTTATTTGGCCGATCCTCACAAGCGAAGCTTCCTGGGATCCGGAAAATTTACCGGAATCAAACCTTTTCATAAACTACGGCGCTCACCTATTATTTAAACGATCGACAGAATTAACAAGCTGGTACGAGGATAGGCCTAATGCGGATCACGAGAGTGGCTTTTTCCCTTTTGTTCATGCAGATCATCATAATTTGACGGTTGTACCCATTGATGAAGTTATGAACCAGTTTTGGATAGTAAATGCCAATGACGGCGGAATTGAAATTTCCAAAGATGGTGGTACGAATTGGGAAAAAACTTTAAATGGTTATAACACCACCCAACACTATGGTGTTGACAAAAAACCCGGGGAAGATATTTACATCAGTGGAATGCAAGACAATGGCACCTGGCGTTCGCCGAGCAATGGGGACGAGATGAGCCAATGGCTGGAGCAACTGCCGGGAGATGGTTTTGATGTTTCCTGGCATTATAAGAATCCACAAAAAATAGTGGCTTCAACTCAATTTAATGGAATCTATCGTTCCGTAGACGGAGGCTTGAATTGGGAATCTTCCGTAACCGGACTTTTAGATTTTTTCCCCTTCTTTACTTCCATTGCAAAAACCAATAGCGATCCGGATTTACTCTTTACAACCGGTGACAGGGGTGTATGGAGATCTGATAATTTTTCTGAAGATTGGATCTTAAGTGCAATCTCGGATAAGAATTGGAGATTTTCAAACCGTCGTTTGCCAGTGAAAATATCTTTAGCTGATCCGCAAATTGTCTGGGCCGGTAGTCAGATGGCAACGAATAATAAACTCCATGTTTCCGTGGATGGCGGGATTTCTTTTACGCCCGTTAATAATTATGAGTCCGTGATGGGTAACATTACAGGCCTTGCAACACATCCGACTAACGATTCTACAGCATATGCCTTGTTTTCATTTGCGAATTCGCCAAAAATACTTCGCACCACCGACTTAGGCAACAGGTGGCAGGATATTTCCGGCTTTCATATGAACACTTTTAGCAATAATGGCTTCCCGGATGTTGCCACCTATTCTCTCTTAGTTTTACCCCACCAAACAAACATAATTTGGGCCGGCACTGAAATTGGACTATTCGAATCATCCGACAGTGGTGAAACCTGGAATTTTTCTAACAACGGTCTGCCGGCGGTTTCTATTTGGCAAATGCGTGTTGTCGATGATCAAGTTATCGTTGCCACTCACGGCCGCGGAATTTGGTCCGTGACAATTCCCGAGCTTGCATCTTATTCACCTCCGGTTGTGACATTATCCCCACGATTAAATCCACTCAGTCAATCCCTAGACGGACAACTGCCAATCAATATTAACCTGAGATCGGTTTACGATTCGACGCATATTATTCTAAACAATGAACTTTTTTTTACATTATTCAATACAACCGTTTTAGACACTACAATAATAGTTAATCCTAAGTTTAACGGAAAAATTACCGCAACCATCTTGTCTTTCAAAGAGGGTAGAAAATATAAAACATCACAAAGGGAAATCGATGTTTTGGATATTAAGCCGGCTCAAACATTTTACAGCAATGATTTTAATACAGAAACAGATGACTTTACCGGCATTGGCTTCCAAATCACAACTCCGGATGGTTTTTCCGACGGCGCCATTCATAGTCTTCATCCCTATTTAAAAAGTGGAAATATATCCTATAAATTATTAACACCCATACTTGTTCAAACCTCAAATACCTTCTTAACTTTCGATGAGATCGTCCTGGTCGAGCCTGGTGATGAAGGCTCCGTATTTGGCGATTCAAATTTTAAAGATTATGTCATTGTCGAGGGATCAAAAAAAATAGAGAATTGGCAGCCGCTCGTAAAGGGATACGATGCGCGTTCTGACTCTTTTTGGCTGGAAGCCTACAATGCTAAAAATGATGGAAATCCGGCTTTATTTAAAAACCGAACGATAAACCTGCTTGATACTTTTTCTCCGGGTGATCAGATTTTGATCAGGTTTCGATTTTCTTCCGATGTTAGTAATAATGGCTGGGGCTGGGCAATCGATAATTTAAAAATTCAGGAAGCCGCAACCTCTGTAGAAATTACTGACAATGTTCCCAAGTTTTTTAGCCTCGAGCAAAACTATCCAAATCCTTTTAATCCTGACACTGAAATTCAATACACGTTGCCAAGCTCTGCGAAAATTACGCTAAACATATTTAATATAACTGGCCAGAAAGTAAGAACGTTAGTAGCCGGGACAAAACAAGAGAAGGGTAGCTACACGATTACATGGAATGCTAAAAATGACCACAATTTTGATTTACCAAGTGGTATATATATAGTTCGATTGCAGGCTGATCAATTTGTTCAAACCCAAAAAATGACCTTGGTCAGGTAAGAGAAGTTAAACATAAAATAAGGAAAACTTGTTAAATAATGGTTAACACCCTAACTTAATTATATGTGGTAAAAATATTCAAACCATTAAATGAAAGGACGGTCCCATGTCTAAAACATTGAATCGCCGGCAATGGCTGGCCCGTAGTAGCACTGCATTAGGAGGGACATTGTTAGCAGGATATGGTGGATTAAACCTTGGACTCATTCCGGAAGTTAACGCCGCTCCAAATTCACCCATTCGAATGATGTTTAATGAAAATCCTTATGGCCCTTCACAAGCAGCTCGTAAAGCGATGATCAAAGCTTTTAATGAAGGGAATCTCTACTCGAAAGATGCCTATAATACCTTAAGGAAAATCTTTGCAGAACAAGTAGGTGTAACTCCGGATCACGTTATCATAACCTCGGGTTCTACTGAAGTTCTGAATGTAGCCGGCTTGATATACGGATTGAACCAGGGTGAGATCATTACTCCGCACCCAACATATGGGCGACTCTATCGCTATGCCGAACGGATCGGAGCCAAGATCCATAAAATTCCACTCGATGAAAATGTACATTTTGATCTGGATGGGATCAGAAAAGCCATGAACAAAAATGTTAAACTGGTTTATTTATGCAATCCCAATAACCCCACCACGACAATCACTCCAAAAGACAAACTGAGAGAACTGTGTGAGGAGCTATCCAAAAATACCTGTGTCATGGTTGATGAAGCCTATTTTGACTATGTGACCGATCCTCAATATGACACCATGATCGACATGGTTAAAGATGGACATAATATTATTGTTACAAGAACAGCCTCCAAAATCCATGGCCTGGCCGGACTTCGTGTAGGCTTTGGCATTGCCGATCCTGAAACCATTAAAAATCTCGCACGTCATATAACCGGCACCACAAATATCATTGGACTGCGAGCCGCTATTGCGAGTTTTCAAGACCAGGAATTCCAGGATTTTAGCCGGCAAAAAAATCTCGAATCCAGGGAAATCGTTTACAAAGCTTTAGAAAAAGCCGGGCGCAAATATTTGCAATCCCATACTAATTTCATCTTTTTCCACACCGGCCGACCCATAAAAGAGTTCCAAAAAGCGATGGAGCAGCACGGCATCATCGTTGGCCGGCCCTTTCCTCCATATGATGATTGGTGCCGGGTGAGCATGGCCAAACCTGAAGAGATGAAGCTTTTTGCCAGTGCTTTTGAGAAGGTAATGGGTGTGGAAATAGGGATTGGGAATTAAGGTATAGGGTATTGGGTATTGGGTATGAGGTATGAGGTATGAGGTATGAGGTATTAGGTATGAGGTATGAGGTATGAGGTATGAGGT
>JADFJB010000044.1 GCA_022566355.1 candidate division KSB1 bacterium | reverse complement strand
GTTTACAGTCAATCCAAGGAAACCAACCTCCGGTCCGTAAATGGCAGTTTCCGTAATACCGAGTGTCCCTATCTTGTCGCCAAACCCGAAGAAAGGGTAATCAAGTCCATTCCATAGCGCGTGACTTACACTAGCGACGAGCACAGAGCCGGATAGGTGCCGCAGCAACCCCCAAATTAGGCCGATAAAGGTAGCGCTAATCAAATAAACCGAATTTGCGCTACGGGAATATCAAAGCCGGTGTCGAGCGAGACTGCGGAAATGTGCCAGAGCGACAAAGGGACGCTGGTCCAGATCAAAACCTGCATGTCAGTTAGCCCTGCCCGTTTGGGGGAAGCCCACAACCAGCCCCGAAAAAAGCCTTCCTCTGTAAGAAGGCCCATAATAACACCCACGGAACTCATGAGCGCCATGTTGATGCCGGCCTTCTCCCAATCAGCGCCACCGAGGTCCACAACCCCAACCATGAAGACGATAAGTGTAATCGTTCCTAGAACGATTAGCGGATAAAGCACGGCCAGACCATGATCCCGCAAGCTGCCCCCACACAAGTCCTATTTCCTTAGCCGGGAAACGCTGCCAATACCATAAGACACCATGCGGAAAATTCTCAGGTTCCATTACATGGGTAGCGCCTGCTGCAAGGGCTTTCTTGTAGGTAGCATCACAGTCTTCCACGTAAATATACATCATAGCGGGCATTGCTCCGATTTCATCCATCGGCTCGCCCATCATCACGACAGAATCACCGATCTTTACTTCTGCATGTTTAACGCTGCCATCCTCCCGATAGCGTGGATCGCCTCTTTATTCGGCATCGAACACACGCTGGAGGAATTGAATAAGGGTTGATACGTTCTACGATTAAGTAAGGCGTGATCGTGTGCAGCCCAAATGGATTCTGATTTTCTACCATGCTATTTACTCCTGTACTTTATAATAAAGATACAGAAGCGGCTAGCGAAAAGGCAAGGGCAAAACCTGGAAGTTTTGTGGAGAGGATCTGTCCGGTATTATTTATTCTTAAATTTCTTTTCCATCCTTTTTATATTTTCTTGGTACACTTTTAAATTGGAATCAAAGTTTGTTTCTCCAAGTTCAACGGCAATTTTGTAATTCTTCAGAGCGAGTTGGTGTTCTCCTTTTGCAGCATAACCATCACCTAAACCATCATAGACATTTGCTGCATTGGCATGATTGGTTGTGTTTTGCTGAAAAAAATGAAGGGCTTGCTCGGTTTTATCATCTCGCAGGAACATATAAGCTACCTGGTTTATAATGCCCTCATTATTCGGATTATCATCTATAAGAGGTTTGAGATCGTCATAAGCCTCATTAAATCTTCCGCCATCGTAAAATAACTCTAATACCGAACTTAAATAATTAACAATAGGAAAAATCGCATAGCCTGCACTTGCGGATATCACTTGGAAATATTTTTTCAAACCTGGAAGTCCGCCTTCTTCGTCCGATTCAAAATGCTTCAGGTTGCGCAGGCTTGGCAGGACTAATCTTTCAGGCATTGGATTCGAAAAATGTACTTCACGGTAAATATCATCCACCACTTTCTGAATGTTAATTGGGCCAACATTCGAACAGACAATAATGGTTGTACTATCGTCATATAGAGCTATATAAGTTGAAAAACCCCCCTTTCCGCCACTGTGTAAAAACAGTTTTGCAGCCGGATTTCTTTCAAGCATATTTTGTGGATTTCGAAACCAACCATAACAATATCCAGTTTTATTTGTTGTAAACATCTTTTGAGTCAATTCTTTTGATAGAAGTTTATGGGAACGTAAAGCATGGCTCCAAATATAAAGATCCTCAACTGTCGAGTGTATCCCGCCGGCAGCATAAGAAGTAGATTGATCCCGGAATTCTCCATCCTCAAATGTTTCAATCAACCCCCACAAATAGTCTTCAAAGTTACAATCTTTTGCTACATGATTTTCGACAAAGTCATTATCTGAATAGCCGGTATTTTTAAGTCCAAGCGGAGATGTTATGTGCTGTTTCAACAATTCATCATAAGTTTGACCTGTAACTTCTTCGAGTATGACTCCCAATAGCTGAAATCCCAGGCTGCTGTAATAAAACTTTCTACCAGGTTGATTTATAAATCCTACATCTCCAATAAGCTTTGCATATTGTTCTGGTGTATAAGCCTTTTGAAAAAAATCCTCTTTTGTCAATCCTAAATCCATAAGTGCTGAATAATGCGGCAGACCGGAAGTATTAGAAAGTAATCGATGAATAGTGAGTTTATCTCCTTTCTGTTTTGGAAAGTAGGGGAGAATATCAGCAACCGATTGTTCTAAACTTAGAACACCTTTTTCCACCATCTGAAGCACCAACAGTGCAGTAAATGGTTTCGTAACCGAACCGATCTGAAATTTTGAATCTATTTGGAGTGGAATATCTTTATCACGATTATACCAGCCGTATGTTTTCTTGAAAATGACTTTATCATGTTTTGCTACTAAAACCGCACCATTAAAATTGCTCTTCAGATCGAGAAACTTGCCTTCGCCGCGATATAAACTGCTTCCTTCTTTTTGATACAATGATAACAGTGAATCGAGATTCTGACTAAATGCATTTGTATAAATTATGCATAATAGTGCGACAATTAGAAGTTTATATTTTCTGTTGTGAATCATTTGGAATCCCTTCCGTTTATAGTTCATGCCAAAATAATAGCAGAATGTACTTTAATCTTTCATCGTTTCGATAATAGGCTTACATCTAATGTGCATTTCCTTTTTGGATACCGGACAACTTGAAAAAAAGTTGATTATTTCGGTTATCATGACAAACCCCCTTTTTTTCTTATAGATAAAAAGGCTCCGAGGTTGTTATCTGGCTATGCGGCACTTGCTCTCTACGTAGTCAATGATTCGAGAAGCAAATTCGGATTTGTGGAGAAGATTTGTCCGGCTATTTGATCGGCGGCGCGGCCCGGAAATGTACCTATCGATTTATTTTGGCAGTATTTATGTCAGGAATGATCGATAAAGAAATATCTTGACATTCTCTGTCAAATATTGTATTTAATGTCATAATTCAAAAGCAGTGGGGTGTTTTCGCAGCCCGATGATAGTATGCATATTTGTGAATATCTTTACTGCTTGCAAATATTTAACTAAGGATAAGGGATTTATTATTTGAGTTTTTGTTATTCAAATTCGTGCTAACAAGAAAAATCTATCGGAAATTATTGGAATAGAAAAAATATACTTAATTAATTTAGTTTCTGTTCTTCCAAGAGATGTGAGATTTCGAAGCCATGCCTAATACAACTGTAATTACTTTCTTGAGATATCAAGACTTCTTTTCACAAATAGAAAAAAGAGGCTTGTTTATACCAATCTCATATCTGAGTGACGACGACAATATTGATAATTTAGTAACACACTTTATAGAAAACTTTGACAGTATCGAAGCCATTTCATATAGCTCTTTTCTTAACGCAATTGTACAAACAAAAGACGCAGAACAAACAACAAAAATTGGATGGAATGAAATCAAACAATGTAAACTAGTTCATAACATAGACATTATAAATAATGGTCTAATATTTCATAGAGATAATTTACTCTATATAATTGCTCAATTAATGAGCAAAGATAAAGCCGGGCAAACAAGAATTACTGGTCAAAAAACTTCCGACAATGCAGCAACCTATTATAAAGCTTTATTACTTATTAATAGCAAGGCAGTTTTCAGTCCACCAAAATCGTTATCCGAACAGATTCTCTTGAGAGATTATTTTCTAAGAGCCTATCCATACTATTACATCCCTGATGAGGTTGAAAATGTATATAAAATGAGATTTCAAAGGTATTGGTATGTGTACAACGATCTAATCGAACAATTTGAAACCAATAAAATGGATAAAATCAAAGAGGGCATAGAGTTAATATCAAAAGAATTTGATCTTTCTTTATCAGATTATTTTCGTGTTTTGATTGGAATTTTTATTTGGTTTTTGAATTTTCCTAACACAATAAGAAGGAATCCTTTAAATAATGAACTTAAAATTGCAGGTTTCACTTATGAGAAAATTGAAACGTATTACATTGAAAAACAAAATTTTATGGGCAGTGATTTATTCAAGCTTATCAAACATCTAGCCCTCGATATTGACAAATTTAATAGTAAATTACAAAAAGTTCGTAGAGATCCGATAGATGGCTTTTATAAAGATTTTCAAAGCTTTTTTGACTGGCCCGTTTTTAAAATTAATGAGGACAAATTTTGTATTATTGATTTGAAATTCTTATTTGAGGGTATTTGCTCAGGCTTCTTTTGGCGCCTCAACGAAATATCTTCAAAAGATTTACAAGGGATTAAACAACAGTATGGCAATCTGCTAGAAATATACTTTGTTGAGTTATTGAATAAAATCTTTGATAAAAAACTAAATAAAAATGGCAAATTTAACGGATATCCCGACGCCATTCTAGAGACAGATACTCATATACTTATTTTTGAATTTACTGTAGAATATTACAGATTCGCTTCTTTGTATAGCGAAGACTTAGGTCTTTTCTTCAAGGATATTTACAGACTTCTGTTCAATGAAGGTAAACACGATCTAAATTCAAGAAATAAAAAAGACAAGGGTAAATTTCATAAATTAGATAAATACGTAGAAGGACACATGAGTTCTAAAAAAGTGATTATACCTATTTTGGTTACAGAAAATTATGTAGGTGATTACGATTTATTGGACAGGTTTAATAATTTTCTATCAGACAATATTGCTAGCAAGAAACTAAATAATCTTAAACGAAACAAACCATTAATAATTAATTTGGATGATCTTGAAAATTTTTGGAAAATATCAGATCTAGCAAAATCTTCGGAACAATTTATAGAATTCATCAATAATTGGAAGGGATTAAAAGATAAGGGTCCATATCATTTTAATTTTTCCTATTTCATGGCTGAGACATACAATAAACAAGAGATTCAAAATGACTTCAATGATTTCTTTAATTGGCAAGAATTTATAAAAATATGATCAAGAGCTTTAGCTTTATGATGTTTATAAGAAAAGAAAGGATTTATAGTTTAATAAAATTAGGTAA
The DNA here is from genome assembly GCA_022566355.1 of candidate division KSB1 bacterium. NCBI lineage: Bacteria > Pseudomonadati > Candidatus Zhuqueibacterota bacterium. The sequence goes on along the minus strand of JADFJB010000044.1, from coordinate 28,205 downwards.
TATAAACCCACGAGCGCGTTATTTTCTAAGTTATTTGTTCGTTTTTACTCGTTATGAAGAGGTATTACTTCTAGAGAATAACTGCCAATTTCATCCCTTCCCATAAAACTTTATTTTTGGTCTTTATTCAGGAAAGCCCTAACAACACCCCCCGCCATCATAAAAATAAGTTGAATCCGTAATCAATAAATCATCCCGGCTGAGTCCATTCAAGTCTCCGGCGGTTTTATCGCATACGGCTATGGGTTGGTTCCGAACCAGGATGTGGCCTTTGTGGTCATCCAAATATTCGTCATCGCCAAAGAAGATAGCGGTTTTTCCGGTGAATACACAGGGGCCGTCATCGGGCATGGGATCTTTGATGGCGCAAATTTCAACGCTTTCGATATAGATCAATTCATCGGTATCGTATTTTTTTGGATCGAGAACACGGTATGGGCGTTTTGCCCGCACTTCTATCGTGCCGAAGCCAATATCCGTTATTCGTTTGATGTAGTCGTTCAGAGGCAGCGCGCCGGTGAGACATAACGCCCGAAGTCTTTCGTCGCTTCTCAAATGATCGGGTATTGCCGCCTCGCAAACCGGATCCGATAACACCAATCTTCCTCGTGGCTGCAAAACTCTATACATTTCCGCCAGGGCTTGTATGAGATCATTTTCAGTAAATATGTTGAACAAACAGTTTTGCGCCGCCACTTCAATAGACTCATCCTCAATAGGAAGCGATAGTGCGTCTCCTTTACGAATATCGATAAAATCGGATTCAAACCAGGAATTGAGCCGCTGCGCTTCTTGAAAATTTTCCCGGCAAGCCGTTACCATTTCATCGACTACATCCAGGCCAATGACGCCGTTTTTTTTGCGGCTAAAATAAGAGAATTGCAGCAGTTCCATGCCGCCGCCAATGCCGACATACAAGATCGTGGGATTATTTACCAGATCACGCGGGTGAACCGTACTGCCGCAGCCGTAATTCATATCCAGCATCTTTTGGGGAATTGATAGTCCGGGCAGCTGCCAAATAGGGGAGGTTGTGCAGCAAAGTCCTTTATCCGGATTTAAAGCTGCTTCTTTATACACATTCTTTGTGGTTTCCAAATAGGTTTCCATTCCAACTCCTTAATAAATTAACTAAATGAACATTTGCAAAATTAACAGAATGTCATTTCGAACATGCGAAGCGTGGAGAAATCTTATCTCAATCAATTTATTCTCGTATGGATTAAAAGATTTCTCGTCGTAAACTCCTCGAAATGACTGCATTATTGTTTTTTCAAAATTAACTGATTATTAAATAGGTCATAGCGCTGATCCCGGCAGCCATTGGTAAAGTAAGAACCCAAGACAGGACAATGGTTGAGATCATTCCCATATTAGCAGTTCGATTAACCAATCCGATTCCGGTTATTGATCCGACGGATACATGCGTCGTCGAGACCGGAAAGGCCAACACGCTTGAAAAGATGACCAGGAAACTGGTAACGAGCAAAGCGGTTAGTCCCTGTCCATCATTAAAAGTGCTGATTTTTTTACTCATTGTAATCGCTACTTTTTTAGCGTTTAGAAGTCCTCCAAGAGCTATGGCAATAGCGACAATCATCATGCTCGATGGCATTCCCATCACTTGTAATCCCAATAACAACGCGACGATCTTCGGTGTGTCATTTAATCCTCTGGCAAAACTAACAGCGCCGGAACTGATAAAATGTGCAACATCCACCATTTTTTGAAATCTAATACCCAGCAACGATCCTGAATACTTTTCCTGTCCGTTTCCCTCCGAGATGCCGAATTTTAATTTTGTCGAAGTATTTATTGCCACACCGGATGATTGAACCACTGAAGGAACGGCTTCGGTCTCTTTGCGAATGAAAGCAATCGATTGGCAAGTGATGCCAAGCTTTAAACGGACGAAATGAAAAAGGATATATAGCATGGCTGCCAGGGTTAACGCGATGAAAGGGCTTAATAATAATGGCAGAAAGAATGTGCTGCCCAGTTTAGCCAGGTCCACCCCGGCCGATGATGCCATCAACCCGCTACCGACCAATGCCCCGGTGATAGAATGGGTTGTGGAAATAGGATAGCCGATGAATGTTGCAAACAAAACAGTTGCCGCTGCTCCGATTACCACAGCAAAAACAAACTCCGGTGAAGTGACCACTGAATCAGGCACCAACCCTTTGCCAGTAAATTTATTGAGAAGTATTTTGGCCAGAAAGATAGAGCAAATGCTGCCGGCAAAAGTGGTTATCGTTGCCCAGATAATTGCAGTTTTATAATTTGTTGTATCACTGCCAAATAGCGTTGCTACACCTTTGAAATTATCATTGGCGCCATTGGCGTAGGCGAGAAAAAGTACTCCGATTATAATACCGATGAACAATAAACTCAAACTAAATCTCCAAATACAACCTTCTAATTAAATTATCCTTTGCGGATCACTTGTATCCGGTAATTGGCCATGATAGTGAAATAGTTTTTGCAACAGCCATACAAACGATCTCGATTGCTTTCTTACATACCATTGGTCCGCAGCCCGCCGATTTCCCAAAACATAAGTGGGATAAGGATGGATCGTATCTGCCATTTGTCTCAGGGTAACCCCATTTCGCATGGCTAAGGCATACTCACCAATCATTTCACCGGCGTTAGTTCCCAAAATATTGACTCCATAAATTTTGCCATTGAATTTTTTTGCATAAACTTTGATCCATCCGATTTTTTCGTTCTCAGTAATGGCTCGATCAATTTTATTGAAGGGAAACTTATAAAGCTCGTAAGATATTCCTTTTTGCTTTAATTCATTTTCAGAGGCACCGACATGGGCCATCTCCGGTTCGGTGAACGTACACCAGGTAATGTGTTTGGAATCCAGCGTCATGGGGAAGTGTAATAGTGCATTGCTGGTAGCCACCTTTGCCATGTGTTCAGCAAAATGTGTGAACTGGAATCTACCGGCCACATCTCCGACAGCATAAATATTTTTTACTGAAGTCCGACATTTATCATTAACCACAATTCCCCTTTTGTTGGATTCAATTCCAGCTTCCTGCAAACCTAAATTGGCGATGTTCGCTTTGCGACCGACAGATAACAGGACAGTATCGCCATCAATCGTTAAAGTCGTCTGTTTGGATGAATCTTCTGTAATAACAGAGATAGTTCCGTTCTTTTGGTTAATGCTTTTTACCGCAGACTTTAAGACAAACCGGATTCCTTCTCCTTGAAGCTTTTCCTGCAGGATGACAGCTAGTTCGCGATCGTCTCTTGTTAATATTCTTTCTGCCCGATTGATGACGGTTACCGAAGAATTCAATCGAATGAATGCCTGGGCCATTTCGATACCGATCGGACCGGCTCCGATAACAATCAATTTTGATGGAAGTTTGGATAAGTTGAATAGGGTTTCATTTGTTAAATAATCGACACGCGAAAGACCTTCGATGGGCGGAACAACAGCCGAACTTCCGGTTGCTATTACGAAGTATCTTGACGACAACTGCCTGGAAGTAGCACCATTTTCATCGAATTCAATTCTATGATTGTCGAGAAATTTTGCAGTCCCGGCCAGGACATCGATCCCCATTTTCCGATAAATTGCAGGGTCATCCGCATCTCTATAAACTTCTTCCTGGGTTTGATGAACATGTTCCATCACTTTAGCAAAATCAAATTTAACTTCTGAGGCTTCTAATCCATAACGATTTGCTGTTTTGAAATAGTGGGCAATTTTTGCGGCTTTCAACAAGGTTTTACTTGGGACGCAGCCATACCACGTGCAGTCGCCGCCTAATTTTTTGGCTTCGATCAATGCGGTCTTGGCACCAAATGAAACTGACATTCCAGCTGCGGTTAGACCACCAGCGCCGCCGCCGATAACGATCATGTCATAATCATACTTCATTCGCCTCCTCATGAATTCTTGATTTTACTTTCTTAATAGTTGACCAGGTGCTAAAAATAACAAGAAAAGCTACAAAAGAATAAACCCAAAATGGAACGTTCTTACCAACAATGATGAGATACAGGTAGGCCGAAATAAAGAAAAAACCGGCCAACAGGGCTGGAAGAACAATCGATTTTTTCTTACGAAAGTTATTGACCAACCAGGCTATGGATAATGTAAAAAATGGAATTGCACCGACGTATATTGCGCCAAAAATAATCGGGTTGACTCCATATTGCTCACCGAGCTCCAAAAACCAATCTTTAAGCGAAGACCAATCCATTTAGCATTAGTTTCAGCTTGCTATTTCCCCACCACAACTGCTGCCGGCGCCGGCTGTGCAACCGAAGCAATGAGCGGCAAACCTGATATTACGGCTCATCAAATCATCGTAATCGAAATTAAAGACCGTACTAAGATTGCCACTATAAACCTGCATCTCAAGCATTTGATTAAAATCACAATCAAAAATCCTACCATCATAACTGACGCTTATTAGAGAACGACACATTACCCCCTCAGCAGCGACCGGATTAAAAGCGTTAACCAGTTTTATCATATATTCTTCATAACCGCCAAGTTGTTTTAACTGGGTCTTAAAACGGTGGATGGGCATATTTGTGATGACGTATAGGTTGTTAAAAACGATCCCAAACTTGGCCAGTAATTCTCGTTTGAAATCAGCCTCCAAACTTTCCTGGGCAGCTGGTAGAAAAGCACCGACGGGATTGTAAACCAGGTTCAAATTTAAATTTGTATTTTCTTTTCCATATCCCTGTTCATTGAGCAATTTCAAGCTTTCGATACTTTTTTCGAAGACACCTTTGCCGCGCTGTTTATCGGTGAAATATTCCTGGTAGTAGGGTAGTGAAGAAATAACTTCAAGTTGATGCCGGGCAAAAAATTCGGGTAAATAATCTTTAGATTCTCCGGTTTGGGGATTGCCATCCGCGATTACGGTAAGATTATGCCGGACCATTACGTGTTTGTTCATTTTGCGGGCTTCAATAGCCATATAATCAAAATAAGGACTCAATTCCGGAGCGCCCCCGGTTACATCCAGGTTTTTAATCGAATCATGGTTTTGCAGAATTTCCAGGCAACGATCGACTGTCTTGAGGTCCATTTGCTCAGTGCGTTTGGGACCGGAGTCAACATGGCAATGCAAACAGGCCTGGTTGCAAAGTTTGGTAATATTCACCTGCAAAGTCTCAATCGAAACTGGTTTGAGGTCTAACTTATGGTTTCTGATTATTTTCTTAAAATTGAATTTGGAATCTTCGTGAGCCTCGATTTCAGGCGCTAAGATTATTGGTTCACCCATTCATGTCTCCTAGTTGTTCAAATAACATATTAGAAAATGTTTAAACTGCAAAAAGGGTGAAGTAGCGCCCTGAGCGGAGTCGAAGGGCAAAATATGTTTAGATGGAGATTCTTCTCCCACCAAGGCGGGATCAGAATGACAGAAAACACAAATATCACCTTTTATGGTTAATAATAATCATAGTGCACCGGTTTTCTTCATCACGTTTTGCATCTGGACGCCATGCACCAGTGTAACCCCAGCCTCCATGGCACTGGCCACGTGAATGGCTTCGGTCATTTGTTCGGGGTTCGAGCCGGCCTCCAGGCAAGCAGTGGTAAATGCGTCAATGCAATATGGGCATCGTTTTGAATGTGCCACGGCTAATGCAATCAATGCCTTTTCTCTTTTTGATAACGCTCCTTCTTCACTGGTTGCGGCATTATAATATGTAAAGAATTTTTTCATCAAATCACCACTGAATTTTCCAACTTCACCAAATTTTTTTAGGTCATCGGACTCAAAATAGTGCATTTATTTTCTCCTTCGGATCATTAATTTGTTGCTTCCTTTATTTCGTTTAAATTCCAATTGTACTTGGTGTGTTTCACTTTCCATTGTTCCGGATTCAGCCGAATCTCAATTGCAATTTCCTCAGGTAAAAACCTGGATAAATAGAGAAGCCTTTCCTTTTTGTTATTCCCAAAATCATTCTTGAACCAATCGAATATTTTAGAAATCCTGGCTATCTTTTTTTCGATATCGAAAACATTTTTAGTTGAATCTTGCAGAAATCGGTTCCCTTGCTGTTCTAATTGTTCGTCTAATTTGTCTCCGACGAACGCTTCGTTTAAAAGTGACGGACACCCGAGAGACGCACAAACCAGGGCAAAGTGAGCGCGGGGGTCATTAAATTTTTTTCTGATGATTTCATGCTCAATTTTATTTAACGAGTATTTCTTTTTGTCGATCTCTATGAAATTTTTATCCCAAACCGTCTTTTTGAGAACTGTTCCTATCACCAGCCCGCCAAAGTGTAAATCGTTAATGGATTTGAGTGGATAATTATCGCAGATCACTTTTAATGTGAATGCATTATAAGCGTTGATCCAAAATGCCAATAAATCGTTTCTATCCCTGATCGTATCCGGATTCGTCTCCGAGAGCTGATTGATATATTCGTTGAGCTTTGGATCTGAGCATAACCTTGAATAGTTCACAAGACCGTTTTGAACATGTTTTTGTAGCAAGTTCGTGAATATCAAATTTGATCCATTGGCATAAGCATAGCTGGACAAGAGCGTCATTGAACAAATAAAAAATAAGTTTCGAGTCACTTTTAAGTTCAAAGGTATTATCCTTCCGCCACAGGTGATCTAAGCTTTTTCACAAATTGAATCATTGCCTGGTTCTTATGAGTTTTGTTTGTATCTGCCCATTGCAGCAGTTCGTCTTCGGTGTCGATATCTGCAAATATCGGCAACTCATAAACAGATAATTTGTTTACCTTTGCTTTCTTCATTGTTTCCTCAAAAACACGATCTGTACTCCAAGTTACCCCATTAAATAACTCTTTATTAACCGATTTCATTCCCAAAAGATAATATCCACCATCCGGGCAGGGACCAATAACCAGGTCATGGATATCAAGTGCGTTTTCTGCCTGTTTGATAATCTCTCCGGATAGCTCGGGAACATCTGTTCCTATAATAATGGCTTTTTCAGTACCTCGATCAAAAATTGTTTGGAAAGCGTTTTTTATTCTCTCACCCAAATCATCGCCTATTTGCGGTAAAAGATAAAAATCCGATCCTTGCCAATTTCTTATCGATTCGGCATCTTCGCTGTCAGCATAGAATAAATTAATTGTCATCTCTGGTTTTAATTTTCTGCAGATTGCAAAGATATGCTCGCAGCAGATTCTATAAAATTCTGCAGCCAATAAGTTACCGATTGTGCTTGCGAGCCTGGTCTTCACTTTTCCCTGGCGCGGATAGCGTGCGAAGACAATCAATGATGTCCCTTGCTGAAGCGCTTCTATCTTTTCGTATTTCAAATATAATCGATTGCCGCCAAATCCTAAAAAATACAATAGAATAAGCCAACCGTTTTGGATTTGCTGGCGCAAAATGCCGTTCTTTAAGAAGCGACGGGCGGAGGTTTTTACTTTTGCCGGCAACGAATGTATTTTTGTAACTCTTCGTGCTTTTCGCAGGAAGTCGACATCTTCGAATAATTTCCATTTGGGAAATCCACCAAGATTATCAAAAAACCTGCGCCGGACGATAATGCATTGATCTCCAAAACGTGAGAAAATAAAATCGAATTGGGTGAACCAGGCATAGAAATTCAATAACCAGTGATTGTGATCAAATGAAATGCGGAAGGTGCCGATTTGTACTGACTGATCTTCAAATTGTTTATCAATGATCTCAAAAGCATCAGGCGGAAGTTGTGTATCTCCATGTAAAAATAAAAGGATAGAGCCTGAGGCACATGAAGCCCCGACATTGCTTTGGATGCCACGGCCTTTTGGAGAAGAAATCACTTTACAGTTCAGCTCTTTGGCAATTCGGATTGTTTTGTCCCAACTACCACCGTCAGACAATAAAATTTCAGTTTCTTGATTTGCAGTTCGAATGCTGTTGATGCAGTCGCCAATGGTTTCTTCTTCGTTCCAGGTTGGGATAATGACTGAATAGGTTGTCATGATTTTCTTAACTAGAATTTGAACGAAAATACCCTTTTCTGTCATTCCCGCATGTTTCTAGCGGGAATCTCCAGCCTGAAATAACGAGATTCCGGCCTAAAGATTGCAGGGATGACATTGATGATTTTCGGTCAGATACGAATTAGCATTCCTTTTTCTTTTTAATTTAGATAACGTGTGATAGTAAAAGTAACAAAACAAATTGATCAATCAAACAAATAAATTTTAGAAAATGAATTTGCTCAGATTTATTACTTTTAAAAAGAGCACACGTCAACCGCGCCGGGTTTGTTATCCGCAGAACCTGAATGATCCACGCTTGGTGTTGCGGCTGGTCATCTTAAGTTGTAGTTAGATTAGGATTGTGTTAATACACAATGTTAAAAAAGAACGATATTCTCAATTGGGATAAATTTAAGGGATATTTTGATTTGTCGAGGGTTTTTGGCGTTGGTAAGAATAAATAAAGGTGGGTGATTATATACTTGACACACAGACTAATTTTTTGCCTGTCGAAACTTTCTTCTCCCCTCGTCTCGCACTTGCAACAATTCCGCAATAAGAAAATCAATATAGTTATCAAGTTCTTTTTCGTCTTCTATTTCCGGACTTAATTGCACTTCTCCGTTTTCACCTCTACCATAATCCTCCACATAAATATGCACAGAATGGGGCGGCAATTTACGTATCTTAAAATCAAGTTTTATTTTAACGTTTGCCATCTTTTTTGGCTCGGGGATTTTATAGATCGGTTTTTCCTGGCTTTTGGCAAGGGTAAAGGATTTGCTTTTGGCAAGGGTAAAGGATTTGCTATTGTCCAGGGTAAAGGGTCTGCTATTGGCAAGGGTAAAGGATCTGCTATTGTCCAGGGTAAAGGATCTGCTATTGGCAAGGGTAAAGGATTTGCGTTTGCCCACTTTGACTTCACGAAATTCTTTTATTATTTTTTCAATCTCTTTCTTTATAGCCATATTCCTAATCCATTTTATTACTTAATTTTTGCCAAACTAAACGCCAATAGAACTTATCGGCATATTCAATGGAAATTTCACTGCTGGCAATTTTACCTTCCAGTTCAATTTTCACAGATACATATGCATCTTCCACAACTTTTTTAAAACACGTAACGGCATCTGTGATTATATTTCTAATATGCAATTGGACTGGCCTAACAAAAAATTCAACATTTCCGAACAAAGATTCACGCGCAACGGCTCACATTTCTTTTATTTGCAACTGCCATCTCCCCAGTAACCGGCCTCAAAATATACCGGAAGTTCCTTTTGCCTTGCCAAAACACTCCCAAATGCTTTTCAATTTCCGCTAACCCACTAAAAAATTGTTTTTACCTAAACACCGAAGATCATCGGTTCAGTGACGAAATTGATCAGGAAATATTTAATTTATTGCCCGCAACAATAATTCCGCCTCTGTCACCTATGGTAACACTGCCAAACCGGGAAACAAAAATTTCCGGTAATGGACGATCGCCAGGGACTGATAACCAAAGACGCAATAAATGACGTTTCTCGGCATCCTCTTCCCAATCGACAAAGCCGGTTCGATCGTGCAAAAGAGAATGATTGTGAACGAATTGTATATCTCCCGGCTCAAGATTCATCGAAAAATGGTTCATCGGGTCATTGGCCAGTTCGTCGAACAGATTAAGGGCTTCTATGTGCTGTTCTGTCAGTCGGGGAGCATCTTCAAAGCGCTGAGCCGACTCTATATATTGTCGTTGATAGAATATGGTTAGATAACCTTTATAGTCACTAAAGACAGGAATCAGCATATATGGCTTTTCCTCATCAGGAACTTCCCCTCTCCTGTCGGTTGCTATAGGTTGTAATAACAATTCCAGTAAATCCGGACGCCTCGACTGCATCTCATTAAAAATCGTCGAAGCGCTCACCAGCAGTGATTGACCTCCCGACCTGGCCGTTTTCAAACATAAAAGTCCAACAACATCGGCTGAGTCGGTATGAAATGTTTGACGCTCATTGGTTTGATAAATTCGTACGTTGGGATCAGACCCCTTAACACCTAAATCACGGACATGGCCTAATACATGGCCCTCCCTATTCTGAGAGCGAGGATGCCCAATATGACAGCCAATGCCGTAAAACATGGTTGCTGATAGTCGTTCACTGTAACCATGAACGGGTAATCCACGAAGTACAGCAAAGCCCCTGCCCTGTAATAAATTTTCACGCAAAGTTAACAGCTTTTTACCGAGAATCGGTAGATTAAAATCTTTTGCTGCAATTTGAGCAATATCTCTCTCAGATAAAAGGAGATTTTTAGCTGCTACTTCCAGCTCAGTCACTTCATCCGAAGTAATATCAGTCACCCATTCACTCCGGCGTCGAGCCATATCAACGCCATACCATGCTGAAGGAGACTCTTTTTTTGCAAATGAACTTGTCATTTACCCACTCTTTAAGATTATTTATCTATTTTTATCTTGCACTCAACCATAGCTTTTAGCTATTGGCCTTTAGCTTGCTGATGAGAACTGATTGTTACTAATTTTTTGATCACTATTTAACTGATAAATAATCACTTTTGCATCTTTTAATTTTTTAAAAAATGCCAACAGCCAATAGCTATTAGCTTGCCTCTATTTATTTTCGATTATTAGTTTAGGGTTTATCCCTTTTGTTTCCGGCATACCATAAGTCTTTGGATACAGATATTTGCCACGTTCGTGGTCTGGTTTCTCTACTTCCACTTGCATTCGATTCTGCTCTGCTTAAGCGTCCTTGCGAATGCCGGTTACCTGCCATGAAACCTTCATCCCAGACTTGCCACCTGCAATCTTGAAGCGGTTGTTTGAGATCTCTTCAGCGAAAAATACTGGAGCAAAGCCACCGATGCAAGTGAGTTGATAACGAAAATCTTTGTTGAGGGCTTCGAACCACTCGGGCAGTTCCACAATCGCTTCACCATCAGGATTCAGGATAACATTACCGTTGTAGACATTCATCATGTCCGGACTTTCAACGTAGGCGTGATTGAGATATTTGTTGGCGGGATCAATCGGATGGTCAATTTTGAAACCTCCACCGGTTTTTTCTATGAAGCCCTGGACAGATAAGGAACCAAAGATTACGACGTCCTCCTTAAAGGTCTCCTTCCCCTTGTGCAGTGAAGTGCCATCTGAATTGAAACTGGTGAGAGTATCGGTAACGTTTCCCGAACTATCAAAGCTGACCACGTGAAAGCTTTTGGCAAGAATCTCACCCTTGACCGTCATGTCACCCTTGTTGTCTCCTCCTCCCGCAGTTGTTTGTTTTGTTCCATCAGGGAATTCAAGACTTCCCCTCGTCATTTTTATGCCACTTTTAAAGGTAGCCTTTCCTTCCTGCGATGAACTGCCATCCGAAAAGAAATTGCTTAGTTGATTGCCAACGAAATCTACCACATGAAAACTCTTGGCAAAGACTTCACCAACCACCTCTATGTCCCCACTGACCGTCCCGGCGGGAGCGTTTTCGTCTCCTTTGTTGCTGATTTTAATGCCACCTTCAGCTGTGATGGGGGCTTGAAAATTAGCGGCGTATGCGAATTCGATTGTCCCTTCGGTAGCTTCGGTATGGGGTGTACCAGATGCGTATGTAAACTTAAGGACCCCGGCGGAGTTGGACATATTATATTCACTTGTGTCATTGCCATCTTGAAGGGCGATATTACCAGTGGTGGTGATGCCATCCTCTCTAACTTCGGTTTCATCATCGCCACCAGGGGAGCTCCAACTAGTCGGAACTGCGATTTCGATTTTCCCTTCGGTAGTGGGTCCGCCAGATCCGTATGTAATCTTAATGACTCCGTCGGAGTTGGACATATTATATTCACTTGTGCCAATGCCATCTTGAAGGACGATATTACCAGTTGTGGTGATGCCATCATCTCTAACTTCGGTTTCATGATCGCCACCAGGGGAGCTCCAACTAGTGGGGACTGTGATTTTGATTACCCCTCCGTCCATGATGCCTGCAGGGGTGTATTTATGTGCAAAGTCCTGGTTGGAGTTGATATCAATGCCGAGGGGGCCCTTATGTTAGTGGTACCGTTAACTGAAGTGAACTCTTGACTTGTGATGCCAATGAATACATTACCGTCATTATCCACAAAAACCACATCCGTCGGGTCGCCATCGGCGGCATCAAGTGAATGGCCGTCTCCGGTCCCGGCTCCGCCTGTTGCACCTATGGTCAATGTATCGCCACTCTGAGTAATCGTCACATTATTCCCGGCTTCAATCGTTACATCATCGGTCAAACCATTGAGGCTTTTAACCACTTGACCCCCGGCGATCTTTTCGCTGGTGACCGCGTTATCGGCAATTTTATCGGCGTCAACCGCACCGGCGGCGATCTTTGCGTCAGTAACCGCGCCATCCTGAATCTTTGCTGTGCTCACGGCATTATCCACTATCGACTGGGCATTCAAACTATACGCCGAGGATGTCAGTTCTATCCTTGGAGTAAGCTCAGAACCTTCCGCACCTACGGTTATGCTAAGCCAATACTTCTTGTCAAAGGGTAGATTCAAGGGATTTGTGCTGCCGATGATGACGCTGAAGATGCCGCCGGCCACATTCACTTCGTTTTGTGTCTCTTGGTAGAGCGACTCACCATCTGTGGCGGTGTCGTAGATCTTGAAGGTTAGCACGACGTTGCCATCTGGCACCGGATTACCTTCCGCATCGATCAAGACACCCTGGTAACTCATGGTTTTGGGAATTTACCCCAGGACAAGTCCCGGTAAAATCAATAGCAGCATGAATGCAAGAATACGGAAACAATTTTTTGTTTTCATGATAAAAACCTCCAATAATAATAATTAATTAGTAACGAAACGATGGTATCGTTCATGAATTAAAGATTCATCATTTGGATCTGTTACTTTGATTTAAAATTCGAAATCCTAAATATCGAAAATTCGAATGTACAAAATTAAAAATAAGGACAAAACTGATTTATTCTCCTCATTAGGTTTCTTGGTTTTGTTTGGTGTATTTGGAATTTTATCATTGGTATTTGTTTAGGATTTCGATATTAACATTTCGAGTTTATTAAGCTTGTTTTTCTTGTCGGTTTGAGGCGAAGCTTCGCTAGTTCTTTATTCCTATTTCAGCAAACTCATCTTCCGGACCTGGACAAACTCTCCAGCCAGGAACTGGTAAATATACAATCCACTCGAAACAGAAGTACCATTGTTATCCTTGCCATCCCAGCGAATGCTGTGAAATCCAGGCGTGTAATCAGCTTGTATGAGTGTGCGCACAAGCTGGCCGCGAATGTTGAATATCTTTAAACCAACATCGGATTCTTGCGGCAGTTGAAATGGAATTTCAGTTTCAGGGTTGAAGGGGTTCGGATAGTTTTGGTCAAGACCGAATTCAGTCGGTAGGCTAAGGTTTGGGTCATCAGCAACATCTGTCGCTACTTTTTGATCGGTAAGATACCAGAAACCGACCCGGTTCACATGGGTTGAATTTCCTACAACACCAACGAATGGTTGTCCGACCGTTCCCAGCATGGTAAATTCGCCATTGTTGATAACGACACCGCCATTGCTTAGTACACTTTTGGAGATAGAGATTTGCGCCTCGAGGCGGGGCTGGACTAAGAAGCCAGCAGTAAAAAAAATCGTCACTAAAATTAATATTGACTTTCTCATGAACCTTCTCCTTAAATCACTGTTGATTAAATTTTATTTTATTCTAAACCATGCCAAAAAATAATGAAAAGTGTTAATAGTTCACCAGATAAAAGCAAAGTACTTGTTGAGAAATGTAAAGTCAATGGTTTTCCGGATATTATTTTTTTCTTGAGTATTGTAATTTTTCAGATTAAGGGACCAACCCGCCGGAATAAACTTTAATAAGAAACCATACTGGCTCCTGGGGAAAAATTCTAAAATGAGAAATTCAAATGGACGGCTGAGTTCAACCAGGCGTTGCGTATCGACCCTCTCAAAACTGGGATCGTGCGGGAACGCATATTCGTTAGGCAGGCTCTTCGCTTCTGCGAACTGTCCCACCAACAACCAGTGCAGCAGATATTATCAGCAGGTTCTTGATGATGTACTGACCCTCCATGGTTGGTCCATAGGGCAGATGCCCTGGTTGGAAGGTGACTTTAGGAAGGAGGATCAAAGGCATGAATGTTCCGACCATCTGTAAGACTAGAAGCGCAATGGCGATTCGGACAGTCCTTCGAAAGAGAAACGCTAATCCGATCGCAACTTCCCACCACCCTATGATGCTCACCCACAACTCACCATCGAAAAACGGTAGCCAACGGACCGTTGCGATGACTAGTGGCTCTGCCGGTGATAAGCCAAGCGGTTTGAGAACGCCGAACCAGATAAAGATGATTCCCAACGAAATGCGTAAAGCAGGGATTCCCCAGCGACGCATAGAGGTGGATATCGCACGGTCAATCTCATTGAAGTTCATAGTTACCTGCATTGTGTAATTGAATGGGTGGCCGAACGAGTTCATTCTATAGTTTATTGATAACATCCCAAAGTTAGTAGATTTTAACTGACTCACAAGAGAAACTTAAGTTCTAATAACAGGAACTAGCTGAATAACACCCTATAGGGGATAGTTTTAAGAAACTGCATAACTTTTTGAACAGTTGTACTATTTTTTGCGACAGTTTATAGAGAAAAATTACACACCCCTAAAACCCTCTTAAGAATCTCAAGAGGGGACTTTGGAATTCTTTATCTTTCCCTTATTTTGTTGAAATAATTTACAGCAAATTTTCAACTGGTCATTCCTATTTTTACATATCCTTGTTCAATTTTAATAAAAGCGCCAGGATTCTCAATGCTTAAAAAAAAAGCCTTCTGACTTTTTGGTTCAAAAACATAAAGACAATTATTCTCGTGTTCAACCCGGTATCCATCATTAAAGGAAAGACCCAAAATAGTTCTCATTATCATTTTGTTAACGTTACGATGCCCAACAATAAGAATATGTCCCGAACTAACGGCGTCCAAAAAAATTGCAACCGGCTTCGCAATTCTCTTGTCAACCATCTTCAGGTTTTCTCCTCCTCCAGGTAGTATAACGTTAATTTCATCGTCTAAAAATGAGCGGTACATCTTTTTGGAAAATTCATCAGAAGGGAAAGACCGGTTTTGGCCTTCAAAAATTCCAAGTTTTGCCTCATTTAATTCCGGCATTTTTTCCAGAGGAATTTTCTTATCATCGCTGATCGGTATTGCTGTCTGGATAGTCCGTTGAAGTGCACTTGTGAATATCCGTGCAATGGGTACGGACTGCAATAAGAAAAAGAGGTTTTTCCTTTGATTAAACCCTTCAGGGCTGAGTGGTCTGTCTTGCTGCCCTTGAATAAGGTCAATGGAATTCCAGTCGCTTTCACCATGCCGTGCAAGAAGCAGGCAGTTCTCCTTTAAGCTGTCCAGAAATACCTGCAATGAACTATATGTTTGAGATTGTTGCATAACAAATTTACTCAGGAAAATCTTTAGCAGATTTTATTAGTTTTGGTATTTTCCATAACCGGAATATAAAATTAAAAGCAAGGAAAACGGTCTGCAAAATTATTAGCCAATAAATTATAGTATCATAACCACTAATGGCATACCCAATAATACCCAGGGAAATATAGAAAAGTCGTGTGTCGCTACCTGCACAAAGCCAGCGAAAAAACAGCTCGGTGTCATTTTTGGGATAATTTTTATGGAAAACAGAACGAAACTTTTCCGATGACGCAGTAATAAAAAATATTGTACCCATATAAGCAAAAAAAATCGTGCCCCAGTGGACGTCTGGCGCTACCTTATACATATGAAGCAAGAGTGCCAGGGTAATAAGGTATTCGGCAACCCTGTCAATCATTGTATCATAAAAATCACCAAGCCTGCTGGTACTTTTTGTCACGCGGGCGATCTCCCCATCCACACAGGACCAGACGCCAAAGAGCTGAATTAGCGTCACGCCAATAAATAAATATCCCATGTACAAACTCAATGCTGCAAAAAGGGCGAGAATGAAATCAATAATAGTTGCTGAATTTGCGGAGATACCCCGCTGCAAACAGAAGCTTGTTATGTGAGCAGACAAGCGGCGTAAAACCAGATAATTGAAAGCGCCATCACTTGATTTGTTTGCCAGTTTCGGATATTGAGTAACATTCAGGTCTATTTTTTTTAAGTGATTTTCCAACAGCGCCTCACGATACATAAAGTGAAGTTTATGAATATTATACTGACTGCTTAACTGGAAAGAGTTTTATGTCGTTCACCACAAGATATTCTTTCAAAGAACCGAGAAATCTTGTAATGTCATTTTTTGTTATGGCCCCCATATTTGCAAGACGAAAAGTGTTCTGTTTTGCGCCTTTCCCCGGGTAAATTGTATAACTCCGCTTGTAAAGAAAGTCATGCATTTCATTAAAATTGTAATTTTCATCTTCAGGCTCGATAATTGCCGTCAATATTTTTGCACGATATTTTTTCTCGATAAGAAAGTGGAAACCGATACCTTGCAGACCCTTTTCAAGAACCTCATACATTTCGGTATACCGCTGTTCCCGACGCTGTTCTGTTTCCAGAAAATATTCATTTATCGCCTGCCTCAGTGCATAGAAAATCTGGACTGGCGGTGTGAATTGCATCTCATGTTTTTGAGTAAAAAAGGAGTAGTTCTGATAAAGATTAAAATAGAAATTTCTTGGTTTGATCTCCTTAGTCTTTTCAAGGGATTCCTTTTTACAGATCACAAAGCTAAGACCCGCCATTCCCTGGATACATTTATTTGCCGAGGCAATAAGATAATGAATTTCAGAACTCTTAATATTTATTGGGATACCCGCGAAAGAGGACATGGCATCTACAATTATTTCAACGCCAAATTGAAGGGCGATATTTGAAATTGCCGTGATATCATTCAGGATTCCTACGGTCGTCTCATGATGAATAAAAGCAATATGAGATATATCCTTTTTATGCTGCTCGAGAATTATTTCAATCTTTTTGCAATCTACGGGGTCACCCCAGGTTATATTGTAATCGATGTGGGAAATGCCATAGCCGTCGCAAATCTGCTGCATCCTTTTACCGTAAGCGCCATTATTTATGATAAGCACCGATTTATCATGTGGAACAACCGAACTTAAAACGGCTTCAACAGCGCCCGTACCTGACGAAGCATAAAGCACTGCTTCATACATATCTTCGCCATGAACAATCCTGACCAAATCCTGTTTGATACCGTTTACAAGCTCGCCAAACTCATGTTCTCTCGGACAGATATCGTCAACAACCATGGCATATTTTACAGTATTTGTAGTGGTAGCTGGCCCCGGGTTAAGCAGGATATTTCTTGAAACTCTTTTCGATAAAATTTTTTCAGCATCTCTTTGTTCAATTAACGGATAGATATTTTCACGGGCTTTGCATAGATGGTTTTCATGATCTATTTCTATCCATGCCAGATTTTCTACGCATTCATAATAAATAGCATTCGAATCACTACTGTCAGTGAGACAATCTTCATAATGATACTGAGAGATATCCTTACATTTCTCTTTGGTAATATCCAGCATCTGATTATATAGTTTTAACGATATTTTAGAAATGCCGACAAGCTCACCTCCCAGAATTTTAATGTCATCACGCTCTTTCGACATGTTGACGACTCTTTCACCCTGGATTCCAACATAAACTTCATCGCCTGATCCGGTTTGCCCGGAGAGCAATATGCAATTTTCTTTTGGAGAATTCTGGAGTGTCCGGAGCGCGCTATATTCGTAAACCAGGTCAGACTCTAAAAGCAAGAAATCACTTGTTACATATGAAGCCGCGGTACAGAGTGAAAGCATACTGCCGGTGGTCGCAAATTCCGGGTTCAAAACTGTTCGAACAAAAGGGTATTTTTCAGCCAGCGTATTATAGAATTCATAACAATAGCCGGTTACGATGATAATATCATTTATTCCGGCGCGAATAAGTTTAGCAACAGATTCTTCGATAATCGGCATGTCCCCCAATTTTAAAAATCCTTTAGGACGGTTATTGAGCTTGCCTTTAAGACGGGACCCAATCCCGGCGCCCAATATGACTGCTTGTCGGACGTTGAACATAAATCTCTTTTATATAATTTTTATCCAGATACTTCATAAATCTTTCTTTTACCTGTTCCGGTTTAACCGATGGTCTGCCTAAATTTTTCGGAACACCGGGATGTGTTTTGAGATGAATAAAAATGGGGCCTTTCATTACCATCGCTTTAAATATGAAGTTATTAAATACATTAAGGTCGTCAGTGGAAAAAATATGATTGTAGCCAAAACCCTTTGCAATTGCCGGAAATGAGATGTTACCTGATAATGTCTGCTGCCCCCCTGTTGACTCATGAATTTCGTTATTAAAAAGAATATGGATCAAATTAGCGGGTGCGTACATGCTGGTTGCTGCCATAGAGCCTGTTCTCATCAGCAGGGCTCCATCTCCGTCCACCACAATAACTTTTAACGCTGGTTTGTTGATAGCTATCCCGATCCCAATTGAAAGGGCGCATCCCATGGAACCAACCATATAAAGCTGGTTATCTCTGTCATCGAGCATACAAAGTTCACGACCGGTAAAACCTGTCGTTGCTATTACAGCAGTTCCTTCTTCCGATACTGACTGTATTGTTTTCAGGGCTTCGTTGCGGGTGGGCATTTTATTGTTTCGAATATCAAAGTTATCTTTATTTGATCCGGCAGGATGGAGAGATCTGGTTTTATCGAGAGAATTTAGTTTATACGGTGTGATATCCCCTTTGCGCAAGACAAATGCAAAAGGAAGTTTTTTGTCACTCATAAAAGCATCTGCCTTTTCAAGGGCACTCTCGATTTCTTCAATTGATTTTGGGAAGTATGACCATCCGATTTGCATGGATTCAAGAATATCTGTTGTAATTTTTCCCATAAGTTCATGTTGCGGTTCATCTTTGGGGCCACTCGGTTCGCCACGCATTGTAACTATTAACAACAAAGGGATTTTGAATGTGTAACTCAAAGAAGTCAAAGGGTTTACAGCATTGCCAAACCCTGAATTCTGGAACATGACAACGCTTCTTTTGCCTGCCATAACAGCCCCGCAAGCCAATGCAATGGCATCACCTTCGTTTGCGGCATTGACAAAACTAAATGCGTCGTTGCTAATTACATAATTAATAATTGGTTTAAGATATGAGCATGGAGTGCCTGTAAAAAAATTGAAACCACGGTTTAAGCATAGCTCTAAAAAATCTCCGGTATTAATCAATTTTTAATTCCTTTCAATGGCCGGGAGGTATTTCTTTTCGGCCTGTATCAATTCATTCGCATCCTGTAATTCAAATACTTCAGCAAGGGTGGCGATGCTTTCTTCAATACCATCAAGGGACTGCATCTCGTATATCTGGTTAGCCGTTCTCTTCATAGCAGTTATTGCGGATCTCATCAAGTGGTTGGCCCAAATAACCAGACTGATATTAAATTCTCTGAATATGGTCGTTGGGGTTTTGTAGTATTTTGTCGGAACAATGACCACCGGCCCACGATTGCCCCATTCTTTCAGGAATGACTGGATTTCATCAAAAGTTGAAATTTTACTATGTATAAGCACAGCATCTGCACCTGCCTGATGGTAGGCAATAGCCCGCTTCAGTGTTTCCTCCAACCCCCATCCGGCAATAAAGGCCTCAACACGGGCAATAATACAGAAATCATCGTCTTTCTGAGTATCTTTCCCGGCTTTAATTTTACCGCAAAATTCATCTATGCCGGCAAGTTGTTGACGCTCACTTAGAAAGCTATTGGTCTTTGGGAAAATCTTATCTTCTACACATACCCCCGCAATATCACGTTGCTCAATCTTTTTAATAAGCCGGCGAAAATTATTGAAGTTACCATACCCCGTATCGCCATCCAGTAAAATGGGAATAGAGGTGGAATCACTCATAAATTCTACTGTCTCAAGCACCTGTGTCCAGCTCGCTTCATTATTATCGCGGATACCGAGGGCAGCGCTCATCGAAAGTCCACTCGCCCAAATACCCTTGAAGCCTGACTGTTCGACGATTCGTGCTGATAATCCATTGTGGGCTTCCATTAAAAATTCCAGTTCAGAGCTATATAGCATGTTTTTCAATCGTGTCGTTTTCTTCATTTCAATTCATTCTCCTTGAGATATCAGTTTCCATAAATCCTATTAAGGGGTGTGGGCTGTATTTAATTGTCAGAAAATGGTTTACTGAACGCTAAAAAGTTATTTTGTATTTCTAAGAACTGCAATACCTCATTTACTGTTTTTTTAACAACTGGAAATCCGGTAGATTTGTAATGCCGGTGATCAAAAGTAGAAGGCATACAATATTCCATCCAATTGTCTGTACTGAAATATTCATTAAGTATTTTTCCAGGGTTTTGAGGAATCATAACAGAAAAATCTTTAAATGTTCTTCGTTGTAAAGGAAAAAAATCATTGATATTATAGACGAATTTTTCAGGCGGAAGAGTCATGGTCTCCTTTTTTAACACAGATTCCCATACCCCAAGCCATGGGAATTTCCAGCCAACCCCTGGTATAGCACTACCTTTATTTGAGTAAATGCGGTATCCACACCGTGTTTTTAGTTTGAAAATCGGCAATTTAGGGAAAGGACTTATCCTGCGAATATCCTGTAAGACGGTATAACCTCTTTCTTTAAATTTTTTAATACAGCGATTTTCCAATTTTACTATATCAAAGATAATAATATCGAGGTCATCGTCCCATGGAATGAAATCCTTGTGACGCAGAAGTCCAAGCAGGGTCCCAAACATCAGGCAGTAATCTACACCCTCTGATGTTAAAATATCATCGGTATCACGAAGATGTTTCATTGCCGCGTCTTTTTCTTGAAAGAAACCGGTTTCTGTAAAATTGTTTAATTCACTATCATAGTTTTGCATGAAGATATTCATTCCTTTAATTCGTTATCTGGTAAACTGTGAACTGGGGATTGTATAAAACAGATAACTTAGAGCCGATCCGAAAACCCCCGAGCTACCGTGATTCCCACGTGGTTTTATCGGGAATCTACCTATTGAAAACACCCAAATGGACCCCCACCAGACCTATCCCCGAATGCGTTTGGGGACACATGCAGGGGTGACAATGCGAGGTTTTCGAATAACTTAATTTATTATGGTTTTTTAACATTTGCCGGTAATTCTTATTTTTTTTAAAGAATGGTACTTTAAACAAGTGAAGGCTAATGCATAAAAACCGCTTTATTTATTTGAAAATGATAACAAAATGCGGATGTTAAGGCTTAAGATAATATAACTGCCTCCCGCGAAAAGAATTTCCCCGATATCGGCACATGTTGCCAACTTTCTAATGGATACTGTTTTTTAACTTCTTCGCAGAATTTACTAATTTGTTCAGCAATACTCAAAATAGCTGCTTCCCGAATCCAAAAGACCACAAGGATGCGAGAATATAGTTTATTCCTTTTATTCTAAACTTCTACCGCAGAGATGTGTGAATCAGATCTTTGAAGAATGGTTTCATGGGTTTTTTCTGTTAATCCCATCCTTGTTTATTTTTCCCCATAGTTATATCATTGTGCGCCTTTGTCAAGAATTTTTTGGGGTATGGGTTTAGAAGGTTGTATTTTTTATGGTTTTGAATCCCATTCGAGTGTACCTACAACTAATTTTAAAAATCACACAAAATATCAAATCTTAAGTAATCGCGTAAGCATAAATCCCAGGCGCCAATTATCCAGATCCGGACTGATATCTGCTCCGGCCAGGTATTGACTAGGATTCATTGCAGCGCTATTCCCGACAAGAATTTTAAAAATGTGACCGCCGGTTTCCAATTCGAAACCCATAGCCAATGAATTGGAATGAACTTTATAGCCATCGATGGTTTGGTTCCATTCGGCGATAAAATTCCAACGCTTGAACGAAAAATAACCGATATAACCTCCTAATGCGGTAGTGCTCAACGTTTCATCCCCGAAAAATCGGCTGTTTTCCAGGTGAGAAAGCACAAGCCCAAAGCCAAAGTGTTTATTCATTAAGCTATTTGTAATCATTTGACCGTAAAACTGGAAATTCTTTGAATCTGTTCTTGAGCGCTTTCCGTTTTCATCAAAGACTTCCATATTCCAACCGATTCCGCCTAACAAGCCAATTTCAGTAGGTAGAGATTGACTGTAGATTTGTATGGTTTTATGCTTAATCTGAAAATCGAGATTGTCGTTGGTGTTGCTTCTGGCAATGGTTATCACCATTCTATTAGAAGGGGCATACCCGATTGCCAGTCGGTTATTGATGGGACCGTCAATCCCATACAACTGATCAAAACCCTCGGATAGAGGGGGAAGGAACCTGTGGGAGATTTCGATTTCAAGATCGCCCTTTTGCAAGGTTTCCGCGGTAGGTAAATTTAATGCATGGGGGGAATGGAATAAACGAAGATCAAGCTTTACGGGAGCCTCTGTCCGTTTCCACCGGGGGCTCCTTTGTTGGGCCATTAGGCTTGGTGCTAAAATCGAAATAAGTATAGCAAAAAGTAAAAGTCTTTTCACGGGTCCTCCAAATTATTCTTTTTTGATTTTTTTCAAATAGAAATCCAAAGTCAATTTAACATCATCGCTAATTTTAAAAATCGCACCTCGATTGATTTTATAATCCGATAATTTTAAAGGGATTACGTAGCTAATTTTGTAACTATCCCCATCCACGATAACTTTTCCGATTGTCTCTAGTTCTCTTTCAACACCATGGATAGTCATTTTTCCATTAACCGTGATCAACAAACCTGTAGAATCTTTTTCAACTTTAGTGATTTTTGCAGAGTACTTTGCATATGCATACTCATCGGTTTCAAGATAATTTTCTCGCATATGCCTGTTTCTCAAACCAATTCCTGTGTCGAGTGAATTCAAATCCACCTCAAAATATATTTCACTGTCTGATTTCATATCATCCCCGGTCCAGAAAACGTAGCCATCAATCTTTTCAGTAACTCCATCAAAGCTACCAACTACAGGCGCTAAAGATAGAAAAGACGGCGCCTTTGCCGTGAATTGTACCTGGTTCTTTTTTGATTTGTCTACATGCAATTCATCAGCGATAGCAAGGTTTGAAAAAGTCAAAATGAATGCTGCCAATAAATAATTTCTCATTATAACTTTCCCTTTTTGGTTATTAATTAAATAGTTTAGTTAATTAAAGGAGCCCAATTAATTATTGGGTGCGCCGGCATCAACCCAAGCAGCCATAGAATTGATAATCGAATTTGAAAGAGGCGGTCTGCCATTTGGCATACGATTACCAGAGATGTTTTGCCCTCTTAGTTTTCTGATTAAATAACTATCCGCACTATTGAAGGGATCGATCCTTTTTAGTGCTGGGTTCTCAATGCTGTTTACATTTACGATATTTGCATAAGCCTGTCCTGCGGATAGGTTTTGACCCATTTGAGGATTTGGACCGGTATGGCATCCGCTTGTAGCACATCTTGGTGTAAAAACCTGGGTTTGAATTTCCGCAAAGGTTAGTGCTGGAGAACCATTGTTGTTATTCTCATTTGCAAAATCAGCTTCAGTTATGATTTTTCCTTCACATCCTATGAAAGCAAGAAACACCAGTACAAGGATAGAGCCAATTCGGGTCATTTGATAAATTCTCCAATCCATGAAATATTATAATTATTATGCAAAAAGGGTATTAACTTAATTACTATTTTGCTTTAAAAGGCATAGTTGATATAAACTGAACAAACTTAAAATAGATCCTCCGCAATACCTTTGATTTTTTTTGTGGTTCGATTAATATGAAAAGACTAATTGAAAAAATCCAGAAATAATTTTCTATTAATCAACTGTAATTTGGGCTTTATCTGCTCCAAAATTCAATGAATGTCAATTATCAAAAAGTTAGCGAGAGCTAACTTTATTTATCAATTTGTTTGTTAGTACATTAAAAAATCCTTATATTGTTTCCCAAATTCAAATTAGAAATGACCAAACAATCAGGAAGTGAACTTAAGCCAAGCCAAGGAGGCAACATGCTAGTCGGGGTCCTGAAAGAAATTAAGCCTGATGAAAACCGTGTGTCTTTGGTACCTGCCGGAGTTGAACTGCTAAAGCAAAATGGTCATGATGTTATTGTCGAAAAGCATGCTGGTGACGGAAGCTCGTTTCCGAATGGTCTATTCCAGGCTGCCGGCGCTGAAATCTGTGAAACTGCCAAAGAAATTTACGATCGTGCAGATATGGTGATGAAAGTAAAGGAGCCCTTGCCACAGGAATATCCTTTGATGCGGGAAGGGCAGATCTTATTTACTTATTTTCACTTTGCAGCTTCAGAGGAGCTCACTCGCGCTGTAATTGATTCCAACTGTATCGCTATTGCGTACGAAACAATAGAAAATGATAAAGGAGAGTTGCCCCTATTAACCCCGATGAGTGAGGTTGCGGGACGTTTATCAATCCAAGCAGGCGCTACTTTTCTCGAAAAGACACGGGGTGGACGTGGTATTATGCTGGGTGGTGTAACTGGCGTCGAACCCGCCGTAGTAGTAATAATTGGAGGGGGTGTTGTCGGAACAAATGCTGCGAAAATGGCAGCTGGTTTAGGAGCAAGAGTTTACATCCT
This sequence comes from candidate division KSB1 bacterium, assembly GCA_022566355.1. Lineage (NCBI taxonomy): Bacteria > Pseudomonadati > Candidatus Zhuqueibacterota bacterium. Next base: position 3,570 of record JADFJB010000044.1, on the reverse strand, counting down.
AGATGTTAATTTGTCCAGGCTGCGTTATTTGAGCGATGTGATGCCCAAAAATGTAATTCCGATCATATCCAATCCGGAATCCGTTAGAGAACTCGCACAAATAGCGGATTTATTGGTGAGTGGTGTATTGATCCCTGGAGCAAAAGCGCCTAAGTTAATCACCCGCGAACTAATTAAGAAAATGAAGAAAGGTGCAGTTATTGTGGATGTCGCCATTGACCAGGGTGGTTCTCTGGAAACCTCAAAACCAACCACACATCAGGATCCGGTATATGAAATTGATGGAGTCATTCATTATTGTGTCGCGAATATGCCAGGCGCGGTTCCAATTACTTCAACAATGGCATTGACCAATGCGACATTGCCGTATGCTGTTGAAATTGCCAACCTCGGATACAAAAAAGCCATTTTGGGAAATATGGAAATTAGAAAAGGTGCAAATGTGGTTTTCGGAAAAGTGACTTATGAAAATGTTGCCGAAGCATTTGATCTGGAATATACGAATATCGAAGAAGTGTTGAGCTAACAAATTTAAAGTTAAGACTCTAAGAACTCTTAGTGCCGAAGTCTGCTGAACATCATTAGTCACAATTTATAATGACTTTCCTTTCGAATATGGTATTCATTGTTCAACCAATAACTCACCATCCTGACCTACCGATACGTTCAATTGAATAATTCGAATTCCAACTTTGTTGCAATGGCGCACCGAGGCGCTTCAGGTCTGGCGCCGGAAAATACTATTTCCGCCTTGGAACTGGCTATAGAATATGGTGCGGATTATGCTGAAATTGATGTACATCTTACTCGAGATGAGCAAGTGGTTTTATTGCATGACATGTCCCTAAGCAGGACAACAAACGGATCCGGGAAAATATGGAAATATGATTGGGTCACAGTTGCAAAACTGGATGCCGGATCCTGGTTTCATTCAAAATTTTCTTCGGAAAAAATTCCCACATTAAAAGAAGTTATCGATCAAATTCGAAATCGATTAAAATTAAATATTGAGATCAAATTATCCTCGAAGCAGAAAAACCTGGCTGACCGGGTTGTGCAGGTTTTAGAAGAAGAAGAATTCGTAGATGACTGTATGATCACTTCATTTGATCCGAAATCTATCCACCGTGTTTTGGAAATTGATCCTAACATGACAACTGGGTTGATTACTCATTCGGGCATTCCACCAAATTTGGAAAAGGGCGTATTCGATGTCTTCGTTTGCCATGCTACAATTGTAGATCGTGATTTGATTTCGCACATTCATCGTGTAGGAAAAAAGATCATAGTCTGGACCGTTAATCAGGAAACGAAAATGAAGCGGTTTATCAAAATGGGAGTGGATGGCATAATAACCGATCGCCCGGACCGCTTGCAAAACGTTTTGAACAGGTTGTAAAATATTAGGCGGGATCAACAAGATTTGTTTAAATGGTAAAGCCCTCAATGTTCGAGGGGCCATGGTTATTGTTGCCTTGAGTGATGAGCACGCATAAAAGCCCCTGAAGCGGCTAATGAGCGAGCAGTATGGTCACAGACCACATAAATCCCGGAGTTAATCAAATGGTATGGCTGATTGGTAGTATGTTCAACGGCTTAAATTACTAAACAGATTTTAAAAGGTGTCTTGGTTTGAATTTGAATATTTGTATCCAAATCAGGTTTATGGAATAACAATTTGAGATTTATAAAATTGTTTAGCAATTAGACATTTGGAATTCGAATTTTACCGGCATATCTTCTATAATCCTATTATTCTGAAAGTTAATCTTAATTTAATTCAGGTACATTTATGAAAGAATCCAAAACTTCACCCGTTCTGCTAGGAATTTTAGTTGTCGTGGTTTTTGCTTTTGTCTGCTATCTTTTAAGAAACATTTTGCGGCCATTTTTTGTCGCAATGTTTCTTGCGGTTCTTTTCGAGCCGGTAATGTCCGGTTTCAGGCGTTTGAAATTTCCCAAACCGTTAGCTGTGATTTTGGTGTTGATCATTGCCTTCACAACTTTGATTTTGCTTGGCATCTCGGTATATGCCGGGGCCAGTTCATTTTCCACAGAATATCCGAAATACGAAGGTAAAATCGTTGCATTGTTCCACAGCGCTCTAAATCTCTTTAACATACCAGTGGAAGATTTAAATAACTACATCAAAGAGATAGATTGGGCAAAGGCAATTCAAGATCTTTCCCTACCATCGTTCGTTTCCAGCAGCTTAGGTTCGATCTTTTCCTTCCTGGGAAATGTATTTTTAGTCTTGATCTTTATGATCTATGCATTATTGGGGAAAGAATACTTGATCGTCAGAATTCGTCGGGCATTTCCAGATAAAAAATCTAATGAGATCATGACGGCAATTACAAATATCAATTCACAGATTCAACGTTATCTTGTCACAAAAACACTTATTAGTTTTATAACGGGAGTATTAGTTACTTGTATTTTACTGTTATTTGATGTCGATCTCGCTATTGTTTTCGGACTACTCACATTCTTACTCAATTTTATTCCCAACGTTGGATCCATCATTGCAATTATTCCGCCCATCCTTTTGTCATTCCTGCAATTTGATTCATTACTTTACCCATTATGGATTGGAATCTCATTAATAGTTGTTCAAATGTTAATGGGAAATATTTTAGAACCGAAATTGATGGGCAAGAGTTTGGACCTGAGTCCATTGGTTGTTATTTTATTTTTGATTTTCTGGGGATTTCTATGGGGAATCGTTGGAATGGTGCTCGCAGTTCCAATTGCTGCTTCCATTAAAATCGTAACAGGAAATGTAAAGGGATGGAAGCCAATAAGTATTTTAATGAGCGGAATTAAAGAGTAGATATGAATGGTTATTTTATTTAACAGAAGCTATACATAACTCCCATAAAAATATAGAAAAATACTTAAAGTTTTGGATTCTGCGTTGAATAATTTGGCTTAGGAAACCATTGCACCAGTAGATATCTTTGAGAGAATAGAGCAGAACTGCTTATGTAATATTTGAAAATCATTGGGTTTTATAAGGTAATAATCTGCCCCCAATGCCAAGGCTTTGGTTTTATCTCTGTCGATACCCGAGGTACTTAACACGATAATCGGAATGTGGCAAGATCGTTCATTGTTTTTATAAATACTTAACACTTCGAAACCACTTACCTTGGGTAATTTAATATCTAAAATGACTAAATCAGGTAGCGTTGAATTGCCCGTATCTTTTAACAAATTAATAGCCCGTTGACCATCACTTGCAATCTGCACTTTTGCAACTTGAGTACACTTGCAAAGTATGCTGCGAATGAGCATGGCATGATCCGGATTGTCCTCGATTAATAATGTATTGAATTTTTTTTCACTCATAAATTATGCTTCCTATTTTCACTGAGTCTCCATATGAATATAATGAGTCGATGAACAGGTTTTACAGAAATAGATAATGCATATTTTTATGCTTTTAGGGGTGTCCAGAAAAACAATAGCAACAAATATAACTAAAAAATCGAATTCATCAAGTAAATATCCAATCATTACAATAATTTAAAAATTGCAATTTCAATTGTGGGATTGTTATTCCTGATA
>JADFJB010000043.1 GCA_022566355.1 candidate division KSB1 bacterium | reverse complement strand
AAATTACCAGTTTGTAAAATGGGTTTGTTGCCCTTCGCGTCAAAGACGTAAACGCACCAACAGGCACTCTTGCAATAGGTGTTGGCGCAAAGCAGGTAAATGCTATTGGAGAGTCATATTTATCTGAAAGATATGAATGTTTTGGTGGACGTAAATGCATTACTCCTTACAGGCTTTATGCCACGATATTGGAAGATAAGGCTGGAAGGGGTCCATGCTATTTAGATATATCTCATTTAGATGATGATGAGAGAAGAAAACTAAGAGAAGATTTCCTTAGTATGAATCCGTCAATAGTGCTTTTGTGGGCGGCAGAAGGCTTGGGCAAGAAACTTAGTTGTGTTGAGATATGCGGAACAGAACCATTTGTAGAGGGTGGGCATTCTCAGGCAGGGTATTGGATTGACGTTCATCGCCGAACAACCATCAAGGGCTTGTATGCCGCAGGTGACGTCACAGGCGGTTCCCCGAAAAAATATGCGAGCGGCGCGTGGGTGGAAGCGAGGATTGCTGTAAAAACAATATTGGAAGACATTAAAGATTTTGATTATTGCGCGGCTGATGAATCATGTGTAAAAAAAGAGATGGAACGGGTAACGGCTCCTTTCGGTAATCACAATCACGACAGTTTACACCCTCGTGAAATGGAAGAACGTCTGCAAAAAATTATGGACGAATATGCGGGTGGTATATCAACAAATTATGAACTTAATGAAAAAAGATTAAAACTGGCGCGTGATTTTTTAGTTGAACTCGTGGGGCATGTTAAACAGCTTGACGCAAGAGACAGCCAGGAGTTGGTCAGCGGTTTGGAGTTAATTGACAGGCTTGAAGTTGCCCAGGTATTAGTCGAACATCTTTATTATCGGCGAGAAACCAGATGGCCTTGTTATCAAACACGTATAGATTTTCCGGAACGCGATGATAAATACTGGTTGAAGCACATAAATTCTGTTCGTGATACTGAAAGTGGAAAAATAAAGATTATTAAAAGGGATTTAATGAAATGAGTATATATATCGACGAAGACAAATGTAATGGATGCGGCAAAAGGAAAGAATCCATGTGTGAAAGAATTTGTCCCGGAAATCTGCTTTTGCGTAATGGTAATGGAAAGGCAAGTATTAGTGATCAGGGCGCTTGCTGGGTTTGCGCCGCATGTGTAAAGGTGTGCCCAATGCATGCAATTGAATTAAGACTGCCGTTGCAAATAGGTGGAAATGGTTCTTCTTTAAAAGCAAGAGTTTCTAAAGGAGAAACAATCTGGCAGCTTAAATACTCAAATGGCCGGATTGAAGAGTTTAGAATTAAGTCATGGATTGATCGTGACAAACAGGGATGTCCTGTGCTGATAAATGAACATTCTGATAAATAAGGAATCAGGGTGTCGGGGTGTTGTAATTGTTAAGTGTAATCCGGTAACACACCCCTAAATCCCCTCTTGTTAGAGGGGACTTTTGAGCTTAAAATTAATTGTTTTTATTCCCCTCTAAGAGGGATGGACTGCGTGCGCAGGGTGTGTAAATCACACTGATAACGGATAAAAAATGAACAATATCAATCTTGCTTATCTAAAACAGCTTGAGTCAGAATCTATCCATATCATTAGAGAGGTTGCCGCCGAGTTAAAGAAACCGGTTATGCTCTATTCTATAGGGAAAGATTCTGGAGTAATGCTGCGTTTGGCACAAAAGGCTTTTTATCCTGGCAAAATCCCTTTCCCTCTAATGCATATCGACACAGGCTATAAATTCCCAGAGATGATTGAATTCCGTGATAAGTTCGTGAAAGAGGTTGGCGCGAGACTCATTGTGGAGAAAAATGAGGAATGGATTGACAAAGGCATTCATCCCGCAAAAGTTGGAACAGATAAATGTTGCGCTAAATTAAAGACGCAGGGTCTTTTAGACGCGCTTAAAAAACATGGATTTGACGCTGCTTTTGGCGGCGCGCGCAGGGATGAAGAGAAGTCCAGAGCAAAAGAGCGGGTGTTCTCTTTTCGTGATAAGTTTGGACAATGGGATCCGAAGAACCAGAGACCCGAACTCTGGAATATTTATAATTGCCTTGTTAATGAAGGTGAATCTATCAGAGTTTTCCCTTTGAGTAATTGGACGGAACAGGATGTGTGGCACTATCTGAAGATTGAAAATATACCAATCGTTCCGATATATTACGCGCAGGTACGTAAGGTTGTAGATAGAAACGGTATTTTGGTGCCATATGACGACAATACTGTATTGCAATCGGGCGAGAAAGTTGAAGACGTGAAGTGCAGATTCAGGAGTCTGGGTTGTATGCCATGCACAGGGGCAATTCGATCTTCGGCTGTCACAATAGATGAAATAATAACAGAGCTTGAGTCAGTAAAGAAATCCGAACGGGAAAACCGAATAATTGATCATGGGTCAGATAGCTCAATGGAAGAAAAGAAAAAGGAAGGATACTTCTAAACGCATGAAACCTGATCATTATGAAGGACATGCCGAACTTCTCAGGTTTACTACGGTTGGCAGTGTGGATGACGGCAAATCAACATTGATAGGCAGATTGCTTTCCGAAACTAACAATATATATGATGACCAACTTGATGCGATTAAAAAGGTTGCGAAACGTAAAGGAGAAGACGAGGTTGATCTGGCGCTTATTACCGATGGCCTTGCCGCTGAACGTGAACAAGGAATAACCATTGACGTCGCATACCGATATTTCCAGACGTCTAAACGGAAATTTATTATCGCAGATACACCCGGACACGTTCAGTACACACGTAATATGGTGACCGGAGCTTCCACTGCAAACCTTGCAATAATTCTTATTGACGCCCGTAATGGAATTTTAGAACAATCAAAAAGACATGGTTTTATAGCCAGTCTTTTACAGGTGCCTCATTTGGTGGTAGGCGTCAACAAAATGGATCTGGTTGATTATTCGCAGGATGTATACCAGTCAATAGTTGACGAGTATGATGAATTCTCCCGAAAACTTGAAATAAACGACATCACATACATTCCTCTATCAGCGCTTAAAGGAGATAATGTTGTTGTCCAAAGTTCCAATACTCCTTGGTATGACGGGCCTACACTTCTGCATGTTTTGGAAAATGTGCATGTCAGTTCTGATCTCAACCTTGTAGATTTCAGGTTTCCGGTGCAATATGTGATCAGGCCTGATCTTAATTTTCGTGGTTACGCGGGAAAGATTGTTTCGGGTACTATTGCGGTGGGCGAAGAGGTGGCAATATTACCGTCAGGCAAAAGATCAAAAATTAAAGAGATTGTTACTTTTGATGGTAATCTTGAGGAAGCAAGCGCGCCGTTTTCGGTAATCCTGACCCTTGAAGATGAGATTGACATTAGTAGAGGGGATATGATTGTTCGGGAGCACAACATTCCGCAGATCAATAGAAATTTTGACGCTATTATTTGCTGGATGTGGGACGAACCTTTACAAATAGGAAAAAACTATCTTATCAAACATTCAACAAAAACAACCAAGGCTTTTGTCAGTAAATTAGATTATATGATTGATGTAAACACTCTCCACCGTAAAGAAGCCAAGACTTTAGGGTTAAATGAGATTGGCCGCATAGAGATAAATGCGACGCAGCCGATAATGTTTGACAGCTACAATAAAAATCGCGGGACAGGTAGTTTTATTTTGATTGACCCTGACACTAATTTTACAGTTGCGGTAGGTATGATAAGGGAACCATTACGAAGCCTTGAAGAAACACTTGAGTCGGAATTGAGCGTTGCGGGTGTTGTAGATCGGGCAACTAATGTGACAAGAGAAGAAATTGCCGTACCTCTTAACAAGCGGGAAGAGAAGAACAGCCATAAGGCAGTTGTAATATGGTTAACCGGATTATCAGGATCAGGTAAATCAACAATCGCAAAAAAATGATTTCAAATGTGTGTTTAAAATGTATATTGTTTTATTAATATCCTATGGCTTCCTAATCGCAAAATTTAAGCAAATGAAAAATTAAGATTCGATTTCATATTTCCCCAAAATTAAATCAAAATGAATTAGAGTAAACTTTCAACCAATTTCCAAACTAAAAGGATGATAAATCATGCAAATTAATAATCGTCTGAATTCTAATTCACACCATCGAAATATAGTTTTCTATTTTAGTTTATTCAATTTATTACTGGCGGTTCCGGTAACCTCACTTTTCGCACAAAAAGCTAACTTTGAATTAGCGGAAAAAAGCTTAGATCGGTTGGTTTTGACGATACGGCAATATTACAAATTACCCTGATTGCATCCTGGTTTAATTACATTAACCGGGCTGCAGATGCGTTGGGTGTTGGGAGGGAAGGATAAGCATAAGGTATATTTGAAAAAACTCCCATTTCCAAAAAAATATTTCCTTATAAACCATAATTGTGTAAATTATGAATTCTGGAAATGGAGACTTTCTTATTAAGCTTTAATCTCATCACGAAAAAACAAAGTAATAATGATCCATATAATATCACAAAAGGCAACAAAGAATCAAATCGAAGAAATGCTTGAAGAACTGGATCCATTAATCAAATTAGCACGTGGATATACAACTAGGGATCTTGGCTGGCGGTGGACAAATGCATGCAGATTGTGAAGGAGAACTAATGCAAGAAGGTAGTAATCAGGAAGATATTTGGGGAGCAAATTGGATACCTGGTACGCAAAGCATAGAATTTGAAGCTCTTATTAACATTCGTCCAAAGCAAAAGAATCGCTCGATGACTATTCAAGACTCGGTTATTAAACATCAAGTTGAAAATATTATAAGACAACTTTTGGAGAATGAATGACAAAACTTGAAAGTCTTCGTTCACGTTTTATGAGAGATCCGATTCCTATCAGATTAGGCGGATTAGCAGCGAATTTAGCACGTTTAGGAAGTTTTTCAAAGAATGAAGGACATCGGGATGTGGTTTTAAGTATTTTGTTTGAGAGTAAATGGTTCATTGAATGGACTGCAGCAGACTTAAATATCCTGGAAAGCGCAGAATTGGTTGAACTTCAAATTCAATTAGCACTATGGAGTCTGCAATCTCATAACGAGTGGTCTAACGACAATTGGCGAAATAAATTGGCGAATGAATCTAATCAATGGTCCCAACGCATTCTTGAGATGTCGGGCTTAATTGTCTAATCAATACTTTAGCATTACCATAAAATTATTTAAAGAATTCGGTGAAGATGAATACCTCCTGAACGTGTCCCAACTGGGAGGTCACATTGGACAGTACATTTAACCTGAAGAAGTCAAAAAAACGGTTTGTCATTTTCATATTATTCTTAAACATGCATTTTGAAAATATAACTTGCAGATTGTGTAATATCTTTTGGAGATTGCACACCCTATTTTGAACGCATGATGTGGTGTTATTTTGCAGAGCATTTACTCGAAGATTATCGCACAAACGTTGATTATAATATTCCTAAGAAAACCGAATGATGGATATATGGACTCAAATTCCTGGATATACAAAAAATCAATTCAAACACTTTGTAAACAGAACAATCTCAAGTGAGTCATTTTAAACTTTAACCGGAGAAATAATATGAACAAATTCAAACCTTTCATTTTGTTAGGGGTCTTAATAACACTCTTCACACCATTTTCAACATTTGCACAATTGGACAAGGTTAACAAACTGGTGGAAAAGTACGCTGATGCGACCATTAAAATTCGAGAACAAATCCATCAAAATCCTGAGCTTGGCAACCGAGAATTCAAAACTGCTGAACTGGTTGCCAATCACTTGCGAAAACTTGGCATAGAAGTTACAACGGGAATTGCACATACCGGCGTAATCGGCATTTTAAGAGGCGGAAAACCCGGCACAGTTGTGGCAGTACGAGCCGATATGGATGCCCTGCCTGTGACTGAAGATACACCTTATCCATTCAAATCGACAGTAAGAACCACTTACCTTGGCAATGAAGTTGGCGTCATGCATGCATGCGGACACGATATCCATACATCGGTACAACTCGGTGTCGCTTCAATTTTGGCCGAGCTTAGAGATGAAATCCATGGAACAGTGAAGTTTATCTTTCAGCCAGCCGAAGAAGGTCCACCTCCGGGTGAAGAAGGCGGTGCAGCCCTGATGTTAGAGGAAGGCGCTTTTAACGATCCAAGTCCCAGTGCAATTTTTGGTCTGCATTCCTATGCTTCAATGGAGTCTGGTAAATTGGGTTACACACCAGGACCTGCCCTCGCTGCAGTCGATCTATTTATCATCAAAATACTTGGCAAACAAGCCCATGGCGCCCAGCCGCAGGAATCTATCGATCCTATTGTGATGGCCTCGCAGGTGGTAATGGCCCTGCAAACGATTCGATCCCGTAGCCTCCATCCCCTGCAGCCAAGTGTTGTCACAGTTGGGATCATCCGTGGCGGCGATCGCTTCAATATCATACCGGCTGAGGTTTATCTTGAAGGAACGGTAAGAACCTATGATCCCGATACCAGGGACAAGGTCGAGAAACGTATGACTGAAATTGTTGATGGCATTACCAAAGGATATGGCGGGACCTATGAATTAAACTACAATCGTGGAACCCCCGCAACAATCAACAATCTCGAATTGACAAAAAAAATGGTGCCAACGTTAATAAGAGTTGTCGGCAAAGAAAATGTCCTCGAAATCGAACCTACTATGGGTGGTGAAGATTTTGCTTATTTTGCCAATGAGGTGCCTGGCTTTTTCTATCGGCTTGGCATGGTAAAGCCGGGCACGGAGTCCGGAGGCCATCATACACCCAACTTCATGGCTGATAATTCCTGTGTGCCTATTGGCATGAAAACCATGACGATGCTTCTGCTGGACTACCTGGCTATGTCGAGCTCCGGAAATTAACAGGCTGTCGGTGAACTACCCAAATGTCACTCCGAATGTTTTCAGGCTGTCCGAAAATCCCGAGTATGTCACCCCCGTCCCGCTTTGGTTTAAAATTCGAAATCCTAAATTCTAGATTCTAAACAAATAAGTGTCGTCCTGAAAAAAGTTGACAGTTAGTAGTCGTAGTTTTTCTTTTTTGGTTCTTTTTTCTTTTCTTCTTTCTTTTTGTGGATAACTTTATTGTTTACTCCAAGGTGTCAACCTATGGCAGGACGTGACACCGAAGGGGTTCCTTGAATTACATAGCAGCTTGGGATATCAATCGTGCCAAAATTTTCGGACGCTGTGAAGAAAAAACGGGTATAAAACCGTTTGAACGCCTTGTGTCCGATGTAATGTCCAAAGAACCCTATTGCTCTGCACGAAAAATCTTTTGGATTGTTGATAATGGTTCCTCGCATAGAGGTCAATCCTCCGTTAATAGAACAAAAGAAAAGTGGCCTCAAATTGTTTTGGTTCATTTGCCAATTCATGCAAGTTGGTTAAATCAAATTGAAATCTATTTTTCAATCATTCAACGAAAAATTTTGACACCTAATTATTTTACTTCTAAAGAACAATTAAGAAAAACGATATTTGATTTTCAAAGATATTATCAAAATATAGCCAAACCTTTTGAATGGAAATTCAATAAAAATGATTTGGCAAAATTAATGAGGAAATTGACTGAAGTTGAACCTGTTTCATTAAAATTATCAGCATGATTTTACGTCACCGTATTTATGAACAAGAGTACTTAGGCACGATTGCATAATCAGACTATGACCAATCAATGACATAAGTAAGTAGTAGTTATTCCCGATGAAGGAATCTAAAAAAGACCATTTTTACCAAGAAGAGTAGATAGAGTTTGAGAAATTGTCCAGAACAATATCTCTATTTTTCTCAAGAATATTCACGAACTCCTCTGACATTAAGGATGTTAATTTCGATAGTGCTCAATAATCATCCCTGTTTATTAGCGGAATTTTTAATTTATCTCCATCCATTGAATTAAAGTTTATTAAAGCCCTCTTTGTGGGTTTCGTCCATTGGATAATCTGAATTTCTTGAATGTTGAACAATTACTTTTTAGTAAACTCCTTTTGAAGTCAGAGACTGAAGTATTCTCTGGCATGCTAAACACATAAATAAGGTCATTCTTTTTTAATGTGAGAAAATTTAAACTTGTCGATCTCTTATTTCCATATATTCCAATATGAAAATTTCTATAGCTCCACATCTAATTACCATAAATTCCAAATGCTCCTTTGTCAATTTCTTTGGTTTTTTCTTGTAAGGAATGATAATAATTCACGGCGAGTTATCAACATATTGTAATATTTATTAACTTATATCAACATGTTGTAAAATACTTGACATCAATTTCGTTTTGTCTTATTTATAATAGCTCCAAAAACTCGGAGGAGCATTTTTTTCTCTATTAAATATCGTTAATCGATTGCGAAAATATTATGAGGCCTGAAAAAATCAGGCTTATTTTTTAAGAAACAATTGACGATGAAAAATAATGGTTTTTTACTTTCTCGATTTAGCGCGATTAATATTGGAACCATAAAGATATTCCTACGTTAGTAGTGGTTGTTTTTCAATTTTATTCAAATATTTAAGGAGAATAATATGAAACGAAAAAAAACAAATATGATCAACAGATATAAAAACATTCTGTTGTTAGGCGCCATATTTGTACTGTTTATTTCGATTGCAGGATTTTCTATAAAGTTCTTTGAAATCGAAAAAAATCAGCATCAAATACAAGGATTAGAATTAGCACTCATGGATTTGAAAGCAGCAATGAATATTGATAGCGTACGCCAATATAATATTCAAAAGATTATGAGTATTATTGACCGTTATAATAGTAGCTTGCCTTCAAATACGAAATATGAGATTGCGGATGAAATTTATACGCTTAGTCAGAAATATACGAATTTACAGGTAGATTTAATTTGTGCGACAATAACGCATGAAAGCGTGTGGGATCCAATGGTGACATCCAAGGCAGGCGCAATGGGTATTATGCAAATAATGCCGGTGACCGGGATTTATCTAACTGCCGAAGAAGGAATGACCTGGACCAGTGCTGAAGAAGTTTTATATGATCCGATTTATAATTTGCGGCTTGGTTGTAGATTCCTTTCAACCCTGATAGAAATTTATGGAATCGATGGAGGATTGGCAGCTTACAATGGTGGGGAAAAGCGTGCGGCATTATGGCTTGTCAATAATAAAGCCAAGGGAATACTTCATAAAGAAACAGAAAATTATATTCCTTTCGTTAAGAAATTATACGAGGAGTTTCAAAACGCAAGCTTATAATCTCCTAAATTAATGCGAATTATAGGCCGTTGGAGTGAATCAATGGCCTTTTTTTATATTTCATAAGACAAAGCACCATGTTTGGTGTTGTTTTTTTGAACCTTCCTTCCTACATTAAATTTCATTTTTTTAACAAACTATGAACTATGGATCAAAATCAATCTAAAAATAATAAAAAGAAAGAGATGTCTTTTCTGCAGCACCTGGAAGAATTAAGATGGTGCCTCATTAAAAGTATGTTGGCAGTGGTAATCGGAATGCTTTGTGCATTTCCATTATCAGGATACATTATTGATATACTCACATTACCAAATAATAATCTTGCAAATCCACCCGAGATGGTTTTCTTAAAACCCGCCGGAATGTTACTCGTTCGTATGGGTGTTTCTATCACTGCCGGAATCATCGTTGCATTTCCCGTTATCTTCTATCAAATCTGGAAATTTATATCCCCGGCACTTCTTTCAAAAGAAAGAAAGATTATTTGGCCGGTTGTAACTTTTTCAACTTTGTGTTTTTTGCTAGGTATTAGTTTCGCATATTTTGTGATGCTACCATTCATTTTGCCATTTTTATATTCACTTGGAACAGAAACGATCAAGCCTACAATTAATATTAGTGAGTACATTGGATTTTCTGTCCAAATTATTCTGGTAGCCGGATTGGTTTTTGAATTGCCGGTAGCTTCATTTGTCTTAACAAAAATTGGCTTGCTAAGTCCGAAAATTTTAAGAAAATATCGGCGGTATGGTATAATCATTATTTTTATTTTATCTGCCTTTTTAACCCCTCCTGATCCTGGCAGCCAAGTATTGTTGGCCGTACCACTTTTAGTATTGTACGAAATTAGTATTGGGATTTCAGTTTTAGCATACAGGAAAAGAAAGAAACAAGAAGAATTATTAGCTGCTAGTTAAATATTAGACTACATTGGAGAATTAGATGTCAATAAAACCGGATAGATGGATCAAAAGACAGGCTCTTGAAAAAAAAATGATTGAACCTTTTGAAGAAAAACAAGTTCGCCAGGGTGTAATTTCATTTGGCGTTTCATCTTACGGTTATGACCTGAGGATTGCTGATGAATTTAGGATATTTACGAATGTCAACAATACAATCGTCGATCCTAAAAATTTTGATCAAAATTCATTGGTGGATTTTAAAGGTGATGTCTGCATTATTCCCCCCCATTCATTTATCCTGGGAAGGTCTGTGGAATATTTTAGAATTCCGGAGAAAGTTATGACCATTTGTGTTGGAAAGTCAACATATGCTCGTTGCGGAATTATCATGAATATTACTCCATTAGAACCAGGATGGGAAGGATACATAACGCTTTCGGTTTCAAATACAACGTCATTACCTGCAAGAATTTATGCGAACGAAGGCATCGCCCAGGTTTTATTCTTTGAAAGCGATGAAGATTGTGAAACAAGCTATGCAGCAAAGAAAGGCAAATACCAGGCTCAGTTGGATGTAACTCTATCAAAAGTATAAATTAAAAATTATGCATAACTCTTCGAGAGTGAGTGATGAAGACGGTCTGGCCGATCTTCACATTCACACAAATAATTCAGACGGAGATTTTACCCCCGCTGAAATCGTTGAAAAAGCGGTTGCTGCAGGGTTGCAAGCCATAAGTATCACCGATCATGATGCAATAGCCGGGATCTCGGAAGCGCAGAAAATCGCAAAATCATATGATCTTGAAGTTATTGCCGGAATTGAATTGAGTTGTGTAGAAGATGAGAATTGTTTTCATATGCTGGGCTATTTCATTGATATCAATAACAAGGATTTACAAAACTATATCAAACTATTACAGACGGATCGCTTCGAGCGTGCTCAGAAAATCATAATAAAGCTAAGCAATCTTGGAATCGATATTTCGCTCGATGTTGTCCTGGAAAAAGCAGGCCCTGGTGCAATCGGAAGACCCCATATTGCCGAAATCTTACTCGAAGAGGGTTATGTACTGTCTTTTGAAGAAGCTTTTGCGAGGTTTCTGGGATACGATAAACCGGCATTTGTTCAGAATTATCCAATTTCGTCAAAAGAGGCTATGGAACTCATCCATACTGCCGGTGGCATATCTTTTCTAGCACATCCTCAACCAAATCTAAACGAGAACCAGCTTGAAAAATATATAGAAGATGGCCTGGATGGCCTGGAAATTCATCACCCGAGGTTTTCAGAGGCTGATGTGAGTAAATTGTATAATTTAGCCATCAATTATGATCTGTTGGTCAGCGGTGGCTCTGATTTTCATACAATAAAAAATGGTGAATGCTGTCTTGGTAAAAAGAGCGTACCTTATCGATTTGTTGAAGATATGAAATGTAGATTGATTAGCTCTTGACTTTATTGAAATTTATAAATTCTCAAATGGAAATTCTGGAAATTACCCAATTAGAAGTAAGCCCTTTTGCATCTAATTGTTATCTGGTAAAAAATCCTACAACTGAGCAGGGAATTGTCATCGATCCAGGGGACGAGCCTGAACTTATTAAGCGCACAATCCAGGAAAAAAACGTTAATCCAAAACAAATATTGCTAACTCATGGCCACTTGGATCATATTATGGCTGTTTCTAATATATCTAACGAATATGATCTGCCTGTTTACGCTCATTGTGCTGAAGAATTGCTATTGCAGAATGCTCCATCACAAGCTATGATGTTTGGTTTACCACCAATAGAAGTTCCGGTAGTAACCGATTGGTTTAACGATGGCGATGTTTTAAAATTAATTGGATTGGAAATAATAGTATTACATACACCTGGCCATTCACCCGGCGGAAGTTGTTTTCAAATTGGAAAAACAATATTTGTAGGGGACACCCTTTTTCAGTCATCGATTGGACGAACTGATTTGCCTGGCGGCGATTATCAGCAATTAATCAACTCGATTAAAACCAAATTGTTTCCTCTTGATGATGATATGAAAGTTTATCCAGGCCATGGCGATTCAACCACAATTGGCCTAGAAAGGCAATTTAACCCTTTCCTGCAATAGCAGGTTTTATTTATTTTCATAATCGGAATTATTACAGAATGCATTTAGAACTCGATAATTATTTAAAATCGGATGAAATCGAAGCGGTTAAACATCTCATTGAAAATAATGACAAATTTATTTTGACGACACATGTTCACCCGGACGGAGATGGCTTGGGTAGTGAGTTGGGATTATATTATGCACTCAAAGAAAGAGGTAAGCAGGTTAATATATTTAATCACAATCCTGTTCCAAGGCAGTATGATTTTTTGAACCATGATAATATTATAACAGACTACAGTTCAATTGAACATGAATCAATTATAACTCGGGCCCAGTGCTGCTTTGTATTTGATGTAAGCGAATGGGATCGGTTGAGAAAGCTTGGTGCTGATTTAAGAAAACATGAAATTCCAATTATTTGTATTGACCATCATCCATCTAAGGAGAAATTTGGCGCTATAAATATCAATTATCCCAACGCTTCATCAACAGGAGAAATAGTTTTTCTTTTATTAGATGCTTTGGGAGTCGAGTTTTCAAAGGAAATATCTTCAGCATTGTATACGGCTATCCTCACAGATACCGGAGGTTTTCGCTTTTCAAATACTACGGTGAATAGCCATAAAATGGCTGGTATTCTCATTGAGCAAAATATAGATACTTATAAGATTTACCGGGAAGTTTATGAGCAAGAACCCTTAGGCAAAATTAAATTACTAGCTGATATTCTTTCAAATATACAGTTTGAATGTGATTCCAAAGTTGCCTGGTGCTCAATTACCAGGGCGATGTTGAAAAAATATGACCTTGCTCCATCCGAAACGGATGGATTATCAGATTTTTCCAGGCGGATTGCAAATGTTGAAGTCAGCATTCTCTTTTTAGAGATTGAGGAGTCTTTAACCAAAATTAGTTTTCGTTCAAATGGTTCGATTTCAATTAATGAATTAGCCCAATCCTTCGGGGGTGGTGGGCATCCTTATGCTTCCGGAGCGTTAGTCAGGCGGCCGTTGAATAACGTGATTGAAGAATTCAAAGAAATAATCTGTAACTACCATCACATCAATAGCTGAAGATTGCCCGTTTAACAACTCTTTTTTCTTCCTGTTGTAACATCAATATAACCAAGTAAATAGACGAGGATTTGGACTCTTTATGAGTTACTACGAACACAACCGAAATGTTACAAAAACTTAAAATTGTATCTATTTGAATATTAAAGAGTTATGAAATATTAAATTGCTTTAATATAGATAATTCTCTTGATTTTAGTTGGGTAATGGATTAATTTTAGGTTAAATTACTGGAAAGATAGATTTTAGATTATTAATGAAAAAACCTACCCAATCAAGTAATCAATATTCGGAATTGTCCACATTAGAAGAGCAAGGCCCGCTTTTTAATGTTTTCCTACAGCAGACAGATATCTTTTTCAATCGGGACCTTTTTATGTCGGATCTATTGGAAATTGTTAAAAAATCAATGCAAGCGCGGGCATGTAGCGTTAGAATGGTCGAGGAAGACAAGCTTACTTCAGGTGTGGCTTTAGGATATAAGAATTTATCATTACGAAGAGAAAACTTACCCATCGACCGGAGAATTCGATCCTGGTTGCCTAAAAGAGAACCGTGGATATTTCAAGACATCGAAAAGGATCCCAATATACCTAAAAGCCGAAAAAAACTCTGGTTGGACGAAGGCTTCAAGAGCTGTGCAATTATTCCTTTGATGAACAGAGACAGACCGGTGATTGGCATCCTTAGTGTGTTTTATAATCGTACCAACAGCATAGGGACTGTTAGGCAAAATAAATTATTGAGCTTAGGTGATTTCTTTGCTTATATGTTATACAATTCAGTTCTTGATGAAGATATAAAAGAGCTAAAAAGACTGATTCAAAGTGTCGTTGAATTTACTACAGATTCAATTTTTGTCACAGATAAATTGGGGAAAATATTGTATGCCAGCAAACAAGCTATCCAATTATTTAGACGTAAGATTTATTCTTTAATTGGTAGTGATATTTTCCAGTTGGACCGTTCAAAAGAATCTATGTTGGAACTTGCGATTCAGAAAGTAAGGAATAAGGGATTGTTAATTAATTATGAAATACCTATCCAACTTTCACCGAAAAGAATTCTGCAGCTGGAATTATCTATCTCAAGTTTACCTCTTCATGGAAGTAAAAAAAGAGAAATCTTACTATGGATTTTCAGGGATAAAACCTCACTTTTCCTGGCTGAAAAAAGATTAATCCAGAAGAAAAAAGAACTGGAAGAATTTGTATATTCTGTCTCACATGATCTTAAATCCCCAATTGTCTCTGTCCTGGGATATGCTTCGTTGTTGAAACAAGAAGTCTATAAAAATTTTTCGAATACGAATAAGCATTACTTTGACCGATTGGTCGCCAACATTGAGTTAATGGAAAAGATGATCCAGGATTTGTTGGAATTATCACGGGTTGGTAAAGTAGATACTGAGACAAGTAATGAGTCTATTGGCAAAATTGTGAAAGAAGCTGTAGAAGAATTTCGATACCAGATTGAGAATAAGAAGATAAAACTAATTTTGCCGGATCGTTTCCCAAAGATTGTCTGCCATTCAAAAAATCTTAAATTGGTCTTTACCAATTTAATTAGCAACGCAATCAAATTCCATGGCAATGGTAAGCAAGCAGTGATCGAAATTGGTGTAAAACGCCGTTCGGGTGAATTTGAATTTTTTGTTAAGGATAATGGCGTCGGTATTCCGGTATCTGACCAGGAGGAAATATTCAATGCTTTTTACCGGACAAAACAAATGGAACATGTGGAAGGAACCGGTATTGGCCTGGCTGTTACAAAAAAAATTATTGAAGACCATGGTGGTCAAATCTATGTGGAATCAAAACCAGGGCAAGGCACAATTTTCCATTTCACTTTACCGAAGGTAAATAACAACTAATTCTATCGATAGATAGAAATAAATTAAACAAACGAAATAGTGAAGCAAAAAATTGACTTAGAACGGGAAACATTAGGGGTGCTTTCGGAAAAACAAAAGAATTTCTCTGTAAAGGACTATCTCAACCGGTTTTTCCATTTTTTGGAAAATATAGAAGAAGGCATATTTGTTATCGATGCTAATTCCCGGGATATAATTAGAGCCAACCAAACAGCTGCAAATCTAACCGGATATACAAAATCGGAGCTCGAAAAACTAAGTATCGATGATTTACATCAACCGGATGAATTACCATTGTTGTTCCTGGAAATACAAAGATTGGAATTTGAGCATCAAACCGAGATTAATGAGTTTGCGCTTATTCAAAAAAATGGCTGGAAAGTCATGGTCGACATTCGGCTTTGTAGGTTGGTTCAAGAAGAAGAAAATTTTTACAAACAATATTGCATCGCCTATTATCATGACTTGAAAGATCAAGTCCAAAGTGATAACACCAAAAGAAATGAAGAACTATTGGCTTTAATGGAGGTTGGCCAGACCATAGCATCCGCATTGAATCTTGATGAAATTATCGATTTAACGATGCTGAAAATAGCTTCTGTTTGTAATGCAAGTTTTGTTTCAATTTTTCTCAAAGATGAGGTTGGTGGATTGAAGATGTATAAGGCTCATAAAACTCCACCAGATAAAATTCAACTTATTGATCAACCCTGGCGTATCGGAATTGAAGAAGGTCCTTACGATTTAGTAAATGAACAGAATAAAACTTTAAAAGTTGAGAACATTCTAACTGAAGATAGCTTTAGTCAATGGCGGCCCATTGCGGAAAGGATCGGCTATAGAGCATTACTTTCTTTAGCCATGATTCCGAGAGATATTTCGGTTGGCGTTTTTAATGTTTATTATGACAAGCCGAAAAAATTTACCGAAGATGAGATCGATTTCCTGAGGACTGCCATTACATATCTTTCTATTTCTATTGAAAATGCCCGCCTCTACAAAGATTACCAGGAAAAAGCTGATCAAATATCAGCAATTAACGAAATTACAAATTCAATCAATTCAAGCTTAGAACTTAAGGAAGTTATCGAAACCGTTACCTTTGAAGTAAAGAAAATTATTAATTTCGACTATATGTCAATTTCGTTATTTGATGAAGATAGTGATAATTTGAATATCTTCTGTCTTGTTTCCGAGCAAATTGGAAGGAGATTACAAAAAGGATATTGGCATAGGTTAAGGGGATCATCGGTTGGATGGTTGAATTTATCACCCGATTGTAAGAAAAACATACAAAATTCAGAGAATATTCAGGATTCAGTATACGAAACGAAATTAGAGATCGAGAATCAATTACAATCAAAAATAAATGTTCTTTTGCTTTCTAAAGATAAGTACCTGGGGACATTTAGTATCGGTAAAGTTGAGCTTAATGCTTATAACAATACACAACAAACACTATTTAAACAAATCGCCGGACAAGTTGCAACCGCACTTGAAAATGCCAAATTGTATCAAGAAGCAAAGTTAAGACTAAAAGAGCTTTCAGCTCTTGAAGACGTAAGCAAGACCATATCTTCGAGCTTGAATATTAGGGAGGTTTTAGATTTAATCGTTAAAGCCGCGGCTACGGTAATGTACGCTAAAATATGTACTATCTGGTTTGTTGGTGAAGTGAATACTCCCAGCCGTTTTTCCTCAGATGTAAATGATACATCTTCTACTATGGAATTTTCTTTATGGCCTAAAGTAGAGAAAATTATTAAAGAACAACGACCCCTAGTTATTGAAGATTTGCATGGAGATAATTCAAAAAATAGCATTTTATCAAATTCCTTGCCAGCAAGCAATCTCCGATCTTATCTTGGAGTGCCGGTAATTTCACGTGGCAAAACCATCGCAGTGCTTGGGGTTTACAAAGATGAAATCCATCGCTTTGATGACCGAGAAATTAAACTTTTGGATACCATTGCAAATCAAGCTGCAATTGCTATAGAAAACGCCAGGTTATATGAAAGCGAAAGACGACGGGCAGCCCAGCTTGCCATGGTTAATGAAGTTGGAAAGAAGATTTCTTCCACACTTGATCCCGACAAATTGTTGAAAACCGTGACTGCATCGATTCAAGATATTTTTAATTATAATTCAGTGTCAGTCTACCTCGTCGATCGAGAGACGAAATCTGCCACATTACAATCCCAGTCAGGTGTAAGTTCAAAAATTCCTAAAATTGAATTTGTAGATCAACATCAACGGAATCCAATTGCTCTTACCATTCGCACGGCAGAAACCACAATGATCAAAGATTTTACCAGTGAAGGAGAATTAGAAAACGGATTTCCTGCTGCAGGATCCTTGTTGTGCATTCCTCTGAAAATTGTTGAGCGGGTGAACGGATGCTTATGTCTCTATTCGGATAGAAAAAAAGGCTTCGACAAGCGGGATCTTTATGCCTTTGAGGCTTTAGCAAGTCAATTAGCGAGTGCAATTGAAAATGCCCGTTTGTTTGAAGAGACTAAAATAAATTCGGAGAAGTTATCGCAGGTGAATGAGGAGCTTGAAAATTTTGTTTTTTCGGTTTCGCATGATCTTAAATCGCCTATCGTTTCAATATTGGGATTTTCAACTATTCTTAAAAGTGAATTTAGCGATAAGCTCGATCCTGAGGGGATCCATTATCTAGACAGGATCAATGCAAATATTAAGCAAATGGAAAACCTCATCCAGGATTTATTGGAGCTTTCAAAAATAGGTCGTATCGCAACTCCCTTTGAAATGATTGATATTAATGAAATTGTAAAAACAACAATTTCCAATCTACAGTTTCAAATTCAAAAAAAAGAAATAAAGATCCAATATCCGAATGATTTTCCTGAGATGAATTGTGACTGGGATCGCATTCAACAAGTTTTTACAAATTTAATTGATAATGCGATTAAATACATTGGAGATAATCCGAATCCAAAGATTGAAATCGGACATAAAATAGATGATGATTTCTTTTTATTTTTCGTAAGAGATAATGGAATTGGGATAGAAAAAAAATTTCATGACAAGATATTCGAACTGTTTCAGTCCTTAAAAGAAATTGAAGGGGTAGAAGGAACCGGCGTGGGTTTGACCATCGTTAAGAAAATTATCGAAAAACACAATGGTCGTGTTTGGCTTGAATCCCGAAAAGGCAGAGGAACGTGTTTCTATTTTTCAATCCCTAAAAGCGGTTCCTGAATTTAAGTTTTATTGACTAAGATGTGAAGTGGTAGTTTTATTTTGAAAGGAATTATGGGTGGTAATGGCTTATAAAATACTTATTGTTGAGGATAATCCGGATCAAGTAGAATTAATGCGAATTACTTTTTCGAAAAAATCGAATAAATTTTCAACAACATTTTCTTATGTGGGCAAAGAGTGTATTAAACAATGTAAAGAAAATTATTATGATGCTGTAATTTTGGATTATAAATTACCGGATTACTCCGGCTTGGATGTTTTAATCAAATTACGCAAACTCAATATAAGATACCCTGTGATTATTATTACTGCTCAAGGGGATGAAAAAGTAGCTGTTGAAGCCATGAAAAACGGTGCGGCGGATTATGTGATAAAGGAAGGGAATTATCTCTCATCACTCCCGAAAGTGATCGAAGCGGTTATCGTTAGAGAGCGGTTACAGCAGCAACTTCGCGCAAAAGAAGAATTCCTGGGTAGTATTGTTGAGAAAGCTGATGATTTCATTTTTTCCCTGGATAGCGAATTTAATATTCAATTTGTAAATCCTCAGATTTCCAAATTAGGATATAAGGAAAAGGAAGTTTTACAGAAACCATTTTTCATCTTACTGTCAGACCGGCACGATCATGCATCGGTATCCCAGATCCTAAGACAGCCTAGTGAAGGGAACTATGAATTTGAATTCAAAGACAAAAAGGGAAAAATCTTAAATTTTGTACTTTCTTTTTCAATCCTTCAAGAAAAAGACAGTAATCAAAAAATTATTGGTATTGCCAAAGATCTTACAGAAATTTTGTATCTCCACCGTTTGATAAAAGAAAGCAAAAAAAAGCTCCAAGCTATGTTTGATGGAATTACGGATAACATTTTAGTTTTTGACCTTGAAAAAACAGTAGTGATGGCAAATGAAAAAGTTGCGAGTTTGTTAAATACAACGCCTGAGAAGGTGCTAGGGATGGAATGTGATAAGCTTGTTTCACTCAGTTTGCCAGTTGATGAAGAAGTAATAAATAGAACATTTATAAGTAAAAGTTCAGAATTTTCGGAAATTTCCAGGAATGAGAAGGTATTCCACGTATGGACATACCCAATGTTTGATTTGGAAGGCCAGCTTGAAAACATCATTGAATATAGCCATGATGTCACTGACCAGAAAAATATTGAGCGCTCGCTTATTCAATCTGAAAAATTAGCTACTATAGGGCTATTGGCATCTGGTGTAGCTCATGAATTAAGAAATCCGCTCAATATAATCGAAACAGCACGATATTGTATTTCTGATGTTTTGGAAAACGGTAATGACGATATTAATTCTAAATTGGAGATCATAAAACGAAACGTTAAACGTGCATCGAATATCATTAATAATCTTCTGGAGTTTTCCAGGCATTCTCCTAAAGATCAAGAAAGAATTGATATCAACAAAACAATCGACAAAACCCTTTCCCTTATTGAGAAAGATTTACATTCACAGAATATTGAAGTGATAAAACACTATGGCAGTGTTCAAAATGTCTACCTGGGATTAGATTCGTTAAAGCAAGTTTTTCTAAATATCATAATCAATGCGATTCATGCAATGCCGGATGGGGGAGTATTACAAATTAATACGGATTTAGTGGATAATTGGGTAAAAATAAAAATTGGAGATACAGGTTACGGCATTCCAAAAGACCATATAAAAAATATATTCACGCCATTTTTTACAACGAAAGCTTTGGGTGAAGGAACCGGCCTGGGAATGTATGTTTCCCACTCCATCATTAAGCGTGAAGGCGGGGAAATATCAGTAACAAGCACTGAAGGAAAGGGAACTGTCTTTACAGTTAAGTTGCCGACAAACGGAAAATCGTGCTAATGAAAGAAGCATTAGTTGAAAAAAACCAAACCCATTGAGATTCTTGTAGTTGAGGACGAACCTGAAATCCTTTCTCTTCTCCAGGAACTTTTTGAACGTCGGGGTTATAAAGTTACTGCTTGTAATAGTGGTAATTCCGCATTACAACTCGCACAAAAAAAGCAGTTTTCAGTCATTCTTACGGATTTAATCATGCCTGGTATAGATGGGTTTAAGCTGATCGAATCACTTAAAGAACTCATACCTATATCCAGGTTAATTGTAATGTCCGGCGCAGGAATCCAGGTCTTACAAGATTTGACAAAACTAGGGGTTGAAAACTATATAGTCAAACCGATTGACTTCGATAATTTAATTAAAACCATTAATATGCTTATTTAAGATTGGTTTGATTTCTTGAACAATTTTATTCACCCTTGATCATATTTTGGGTTCAAATTTTAAGAGAATTATTTGTTAAATCACAAGTTTGAGAATTGTATTGCTCTCAAATGAATTGCCTCTTTTTATTTGACATGCGATTGAATAATCATTACATTATGCAATCTTAGCCTATCTATAAATGGAGAGTTAGTGGAATTATCTAGAATTATACTGCCGGTTAAACATGATCTTCAGCACTTTGAGGAAAAATTTCTCCAATCTTTAGAAACCAAAGTTGAATTGCTGAATGAAGTGATTCTATACATTGCAGCGCATAAGGGGAAGCGCCTTAGGCCCGGATTAGTATTTCTTATCGCCAGGTTAATGGGTAACTTAGATGACAATGGTTTTGAAGCTGCCCAGATTATTGAATTAATCCATACAGCAACCCTGATCCATGATGATGTGGTCGATCAATCCAATTTAAGACGAAGCGGAGCCAGTGTTCATTCGGTTTGGAATAATAAGATTGCTGTACTGGTTGGTGATTTTCTTTTTGCACAAGCACTCAATAAAATGATGAATCTTGAAGCTCCCGAGATTAATAAAGTCCTGGCAAAAGTTACTACTCGAATGAGTGAAGGTGAGCTATTGCAAGTACAGCAAAGTCAAAATTTGCAAACTGATGAACAAAGCTATTTCCAAATGATTTCCGATAAGACGGCTTCACTAATATCTGCATCTTGCCAAATAGGTGCTATTGTCGGATCAAACTATAATGGTATAGACTCGGATCGATTCTGGGATTTTGGAAATTACCTGGGATGTGCTTTCCAAATTCAGGATGATTTACTGGATTATATCGGAGATGAAGATATAACCGGAAAACCCGGCGGGAATGACCTAAAGCAAAATAAAATTACCCTCCCATTAATTTATACCATTAATAAAAATGGTAAAATTAATTCCTCTAAACTGCAAAATTTTATAGATAAGAATAAAACAGAAAAAGATGTGGATGAAATAAAAAACCTGGTTATTAATTCAGGTGGTGTTGATTATGCACGTGAGCGTGCTAACGAATTCATTGAGAAAGCTTTATCTATAATTGCCCCTTTTCCGGAAAGTGATTACAAAAGATCCCTCGAAGATATAGTGGAGTTTGTTGCAGTTCGAAGTAGTTAGATGTTGCTTTTCTCCCCTTTATTAATTTGAACCGCACATTCTAACATATTTCAATAAGTAAATTCCAAAATAAGTTTTCTTAAATACAAGGGCTAATTTAACCCCAAACTTTGTGAAGAAATACAAATATTTGACGATGATTTATAATATGACCTTTAAAATAAAATTATAAATAATTGGAGTTCAGATTTAATGCCAAAAACATTGATTACAGGCGGCGCCGGATTTTTAGGATCCCACCTCTGTGAATATATTCTGAATAAAGGACACGAAGTAATTTGTATGGACAATTTATCAACAGGAGATTCCACAAACATTGCACATCTCCAAGGAGAATCGTTCAAATTTATTAAACACGATGTTACAGAGTATATATTTTTGGCAGGGCCAATTGACTACATTTTACACTTTGCATCTCCTGCAAGCCCATTAGACTATCTGCAACTTCCAATTCAAACCCTTAAAGTTGGTGCATTAGGCACTCATAAGGTATTGGGTTTGGCGAAAGAAAAACAGGCAACAATACTTCTTGCATCGACTTCTGAAGTATATGGTGATCCGCTTGTCCATCCGCAAAAGGAAGATTATTGGGGAAATGTAAACCCGATAGGTCCCAGGGGAGTTTATGATGAAGCAAAACGCTTTGCAGAAGCCATAACCATGGCGTATCACCGGAATCATGGTTTGGATACAAAGATTGTCAGAATTTTTAATACATATGGCTCCAGAATGCGCAAAAGTGATGGACGAGCTATTCCTGCGTTTATTCCACAGGCCTTGGCAAACGAACCTATTACCGTATTTGGCGATGGATCACAAACAAGAAGTTTTTGTTATGTGGATGATCTCGTGGAAGGTATTTGCCGGCTTCTTTTTTCAGATTATAATGAACCTGTGAACATCGGATATCCACATGAAATGACGGTTCGTGAAATGGCTGAATTAATTATAAAAATGACCGATAGCAATTCAAATATTGTCAATAAAGCTTTACCAGTTGACGATCCTAAAGTTCGTCAACCTAATATTTCTCTGGCAAAAGAAAAATTGGGATGGGAACCACAAGTATCCGTTGAAGAGGGCATTAAACGAACAATTTCATGGTTTCGTTCTCAGATAAAATAACCAATCATAACTAAAACTTCATCTTTATGGGATCCGTACATCGGGTTTTATTTGTCCGATTAAGCGCCATCGGCGATATTGTATTGTTGTCGCCGTTAATACATTTGTTTCATGATCAAAATCCGGAAGTTGAAATTGACTTTTTAACGAGATCGGATTTTCAGGACCTGGTTCAGCATAACCCATTTATCAAAAATATCATTTTACTTCCCAAATCTCCGAGTTTAGCAGAGGTCTTCAAGATCGCTCTTGATGTTCGCAGAAGGAATTACTCTATTCTTTTCGATTTTCAAAAGCATTGGCGAAGTTATATGATTTCATTTTTGGCCAGGGCTAATAAGGTTTATAGATATAAGAAATTTGCAGTTCAAAGATTTTTCCTGACATATTTCAAATTTAACCTTTATCATAAAATACCTGAAACAATACCTGAAAGATACTTTATTGCTTTTCATAAACTCCGGATGAATTGGCAATCGCTAGCATCTGAGATTTATGTACCGGATTCAATCAAAGAGAAAATTAAATTGAAAGTCCCTTTTGATGGTGAGGAATTGCGGATTGCGATAGCTCCTGGCGCTGGGAGGAACACTAAAATGTGGCCACAAGACTATTTTGTTCAATTAATTGAAAAATTGCAAAGTTCTAAAAAAGCCAAAATCATTTTAGTCGGGGGAAAAACCGATATCGAAGTTTGTGAAAACATCAAAAAATACATTCATAAGAATGTGATTAATTTATGCGGTGAAACCACACTTTTAGAGATCGCTGCAGTGTTACAAAGCTGTGATTTGGTAATTTCGAACGATACGGGAGTTTTACATATTGCGGTTGCTATGAAATGTAGAGTAATTGCCATTTTTGGCCCGACTGTAAAGGAATTCGGATTTTTTCCATCCTGGGGCGAATATAAGATCATTTAACACCCGGATCTAAACTGCCGACCCTGTTCATACCATGGCTCAAACCGCTGTCCAAAAGGACACTTTCGCTGCATGAAAGAGATTGACCCTAGCCGGGTTTTTGATGCTGTCAAACAAATTATTAGACTAAGCTAAATAGTATAAAAGCATTTGTTTCCAATCCTTAACCAACTTAATTTTATTTTTTATTTTAAGTTAAATTAAATTAATTAATTAACCTGCACTATTCATGAATTTTTGCCAAAAAGACTCTAAGTCACTAAAACTATTAAAGTTATAAAGAAGATTACTATGAACCAATTTTCGGTCAATATAAAAAATCAATCTTACTTAACCTTTATTTTTTAAAGCTTTTGTGTCTTTGAGTCTTGGTGGCTATGAATTATCCAGGTTAAATTTAATTAACTACTAATGAAGATATTCTGGTTCATAATCTACAATATTTTTGTAATTCCAATCATTTACATTGGCGCATATGTTGCAGCTTTATTCAGCCCCAAAGTTAAGCAAGGCTTACACGGACGTAAAAATTCATTGCCAATACTAAGTTCTTATATCTCGGATCAACAAAATAAAAAGAAGTGTATTTTATTTCATTGTGCCTCAATGGGTGAGTTTGAACAAATTAGACCTGTATTAAGAACGATCAGAGAAAAAAAATCGGATTATTCAATTGTTGTTAGCTTTTTTTCACCTTCTGGATTTGAAAACGTAAATTCAAAATCGGATTATAACTTAAAAATCTACCTGCCCTTTGATACAATCCCATCGATTCGGAAATTTTTAAATATGTTAAAGCCAAAATTATTAGTAATTTCAAAACATGATGTCTGGCCAAACCTGGTGTGGGCATTATCGAGTAGAAAAATTCCATCAATGTTAGTAAACGGCACTATGCCGGGTGATTCAAAGATGACGATGCCTCTCGTTCGAAATTTCTTTAAAGCTTCTTTTTCTAGTATAAATTTTATTGCTCCCGCAAGTCAATTCGATGCTGATGGGTTCAATCGAATTTTACCAGTTAAGTCAGGTATTCAAATTCTTGGTGACACAAGGTATGATCAGGTACTAAACCGGGCTAACGAATCAATAAAATCAGAATTAATATCCGAACAAGCATTGCAAGGTCGAATGGTTTTTGTCGCTGGAAGTACGTGGGCTTCTGATGAGAAGCACCTTATCCCGGCCCTGATTCAAATGTTCAAAAAATTTACCGATTTGTTTGTGATCTTGGTCCCCCACGAACTAAAAGAAAATCATTTGAATGAGTTAGCCAGTCAATTTTCATCGGCTGGGATTAGACCGATTTTATTTTCATATGAAAAAAGGGATCAGGAATTATCGAACCATCAAATATTGATCGTAGATAAAATGGGTCTTCTTGCCAATTTGTATTTTTATGGAGATGTGGCATTTGTTGGGGGTAGTTTCGGCCCTGGTGTACACAATGTTATGGAGCCGGCAGCGCATGGAATTCCCGTACTTTTTGGTCCGCGTATTTTGAATTCACCGGATGCACTGGAGTTACAAAAGCGAGAAGCCGGATTTTTGGTTCGAAATTCCGATGATATTTACTTTCATTTATGTGGATTTTTTTCGAATCGAAATAGTTGTAAAGAAGCAGGTAAGAGAGCACGAAATCTTGTCGAAGAGAATCAAGGAGCGACAGAAAGAATCAGCCAAAAAATTTTAACCATGCTGGAATCAACCGAATAGAATAATCCTCTATGATAAGCTGCAAAAACCTATCATTCTCATATTCAGATAGTTCTCAATTCGTTCTCAATGAATTATCTTTATCGATTCAGAAAGGGGAGTCCGTAAGTATCATGGGTAGCAATGGGTCTGGTAAAAGTACTTTGGCACAATGTTTAAATGGCCTACTTATACCCAACCAGGGAGATGTTCTTGTGGATGGTCTGAATACCACGAATCAGGAAGAAATCCAAAATATCCGTAAAAAAGTTGGCATAGTTTTCCAAAACCCGGACAATCAAATTGTTAGTACAACGGTTGAGCGGGAAATAGCTTTTGGCCTGGAAAACCTCAAGGTTGATCCTGATAAGATGCATGCAAATGTGAATCAGTTTCTCAAAGTATTCAACCTCGAGCATTTCAGAAACCATTCACCAAACAAGTTATCCGGCGGAGAAAAACAATTGTTGGCGCTGGCTTCGGTACTGGCAATGGCGCCTTCTTACTTAATTTTAGATGAACCAACCTCACTGTTGGATCCATTTTCCAGGAGAATGGTTTTGGACTATATATTCAAGAAAAATAAGTATCCATTTCAACAGATCACATCAATTTTAATTACCCAATATCCGGCTGAAACATTTTATACAGATCGTTTATTGATTTTGTCAAACGGGAAAATACTATTTGATGACAACCCGGACAGTGTTTTTAAAAATTCAACAAAGCTGTGTGAATTAGGGATAGGGGCTCCGGTAGAGTATTTAGCTGATCCGGTTTTTGAATGATACTTGAACTAAAAAATATCTTTTTCAAATACCAGGGATTGGGTCAGAAAAATTCTATTGATACAATATCTAATATTAGTTTAACGGTCATACAGGGTGAGTTAATTGGAATCGTAGGCGCAAGTGGTTCAGGAAAGACAACTCTAATTCAGGTTATGAAAGGACTTTTGAAGCCCGCTAATGGACAAGTTTTACTTGAAGGCCAGACTCTATCTAGCAAAGTGAAGGCAACTCAAAATTTGCCACAAAAGATTGGACTTGTGAACCAGTTTCCGGAAATGCAATTTTTTGAAAACACCATTTTCGATGAAATTGCTTTTGGATTGCGGAATTGCAGTATGGCAGAAGACGAAATCCACGCTAAAATTGAAAATGTCCTTAACTTACTGGAATTGAATTCTGTTGATGAAAAAAAGCAATCTCCATTTAAGTTAAGCGAGGGTCAAAAAAGACGGGTTGCGATTGCCAGTATCCTGGTTATGGAACCGGAAATCATCATTCTTGATGAACCAACTTCTGCCCTGGATTATTCGGGAATTCAAATCATATGCAAGCTAGTCAATAAATTTCACGATCAAAATCGAACTGTAATTATTGCATCCCATGATATGGATTTCATTTACAAATTGGTTCATCGTGTTATTGCTTTGGATAAAGGAAAAATCGTTTTTGATGGAACCAAAGAAAACTTTTTTTCTAATACAAATTTATTGCTAAAATCCAAGCTCGAACTTCCACGCATTCTACAACTCAAAAATAAATAAAACAAGGGGGATAGAGGCGTGCCTTTCTTGATTATTCTGATAATAAAAGGGCTATTTTTGTCGGGTTTAGACTGAATTGTATCATTTCAAATCAATCTCATGTTGTAACTTAATGTTTGCTCAAAAAATCCGATAACAATTTAGGAAGTGAGGTGGTGAGTGAGGGTATGTTAGAAGGGTTTTAATTATGAAGAGTATATTGAAAGAATCCAAAAATAACGCGGAAAAAGACCAAAATGGCAAAGACTGGAAAAAATTAGGCTTTGATAATCATTACCCTTTAGTGGGTAAAAGCCAACAAATGAAAGAGATCTTTGCGCTTATTAAAAAGGTTGCAAAGAGCAATGCCAGCGTTCTTATTCAAGGGGAGACTGGAACAGGTAAAGAACTAATCGCTAATTTAATCCAGTTTATTAGTCCAAGGTCTACTTCTCCATATGTTCAAGTAAACTGTGCTGCCTTGCCTGAAAACTTACTGGAAAGTGAGTTGTTTGGCCACGAAAGGGGAGCTTTTACCGGGGCTTACCAGGCACGTCCTGGAAAATTTGAAATGGCGGATAAGGGGACTCTTTTTCTTGATGAAATTGGTGATATGGAGATATCGACGCAAGCAAAAATATTGCGTGTCTTACAGAATCAAGAATTCACCAGGGTAGGGGGCAATAAAAGCATTAAAGTTGATGTCAGGATTATAAGCGCAACCAACCATGACATTGATCAGGCTATTGCAGAAGGTAAATTTAGGGCCGACTTATTCTACAGGATTAATGTGGTCAATATTCATATACCGCCGCTTCGAGAAAGACTCGAAGATATACCATTAATAGCGGATTTTTTCCTGAGAAAATTTTCTCGTGAATTAAGGAAAAACATACCCGGATTTTCAAATGAAACCGTCAAATTGATGAAAAACCTTAATTGGAATGGCAATATCAGGGAATTACGAAATTTGGTCGAACGGGCGGTACTGCTTACAGAAGATAATTGTGAAATCACGCCTTATGAATTGCCAATGAAGGGTGAGGAATATTTCGCTGCAGGAGGAAAAGATCGTAGAAATAGAGAAAACGGAGTCCTGACTTTAAAAACATTGAAACTTGAAGAGGCAGAAAAACAAGTGATTCTCAAAGCCCTGGAAACCTGTAATTATGTACAAAAGAATGCAGCAGCCATATTAGGAATATCATCTCGTGTATTGAACTATAAAGTTTCTCAATTTTCAATAACACATCCGTCATGGCGTAAAAACAATAATTGATTGGAAATACTTTGAGAGTTGCCGGTGAAAAGATAAATGAACGATATGGCTCATCTTATAATGCGTACTTACTCTTCAATAGTATTCAAACAGGATAAAGAAAATTTACAAAAAAATATGTACTTACATTTTTTATGTATCCGTCAGCCGGCGGATATGTTCAAATAAGGGAACTTCATTTCTACAATAATTAATTAAGCATAGATCCGATACGAGGATAACTCAAATCTGGGGATAGCTCATTCCTACTGAGTTAATTAACCTGGATAATTCATGAATCATGTTTTTAAGCTTAAAACTTCCAATTATGTCATCCCGTCGCGTGACGGGATCTATGTCCATACATATTAAAAAGCAGAATGTTAAGCATGAAAATAGGGTGAAATAATCTTTTCTTGGATAACAGTTATAAGGTTTATGAATAGTGTTGTTGATGTCAAAACTGTTAATAGACAAACCATATCAGTGATTTATTCTGAAAAAATGGATTACAATTCTGTAGATGATAAAGGAAATTACTCGATTAGTCCATACGTGGAGGTTTTAGATGTCGTTGTTGATCAAAACCAGCAAAAGGTCACACTGCAAACAGGGGAACACCATGCTAACCTTGATTATACTTTAACGGTCTCCGGTGTAAAAGATATCAGCCAACTTGAAATGGCGCAGCCATTTAAATATGATTACAGTTTTTCTGACAATGCCCCGCCATACATAGAGAGAATGGAGCTTGCATCAAGAGACCAAATAAAGATTTATTTCAGCGAGAAAATGGATGTTAATGGTTTATCCGGACTCGATAATTATGTTATTTTCCCGATGATAAATGTCCGTAATGTGTATGTAGACGACTCCGGTTTATTGGTTACGCTGGATACAGACACTCACCAGGAAAATATTAACTATAACTTATCTTTTAGGAATATGACTGATTTAGCCCAAAATGCGATTCCGGAAAATTATACAATCCAATATAGGTTTAATGGGGCGGTAATTGTAAAATCGATTAACAAAACCGCTTATAGACCTTCACGGCTTTCCGTAGGAGATGAATACTATATCGATCGTTCATTTAAATTAGCAGAAGTGCCGGATGGTTTGAAAGATCAAACATGGATAAAGACTGCCAATAACGATAAGTTCAGTACCGATCCCAATTTTCTAACATTCAAAGTTGAAGAAACGGTTAGGGTGTTTGTTGGTTATGACGAGCGAATTGCACAGTTGCCAACCTGGCTGCAAAATTGGAATGATGATCATTTGGTCATTAAAGATCAAAATAATACCAGATTTCGCTGTTACAGCAAAGATTTTGTTGCTGGGTCTGTGACAATAGGCGGTAATTTCGGTAATGATAACAGTAACATGTATGTTGTCATCTTGAAGAGTTTGGATGGCAATATGCTGGAACTTCCCGATCCGGAAACCATTACGGAAGCCATCATTCCTGATAATTTCGTTCTTAGGCAAAACTATCCAAATCCATTTAATGGGTATACGGAAATTGGCTTTGAAGCTAAACAAGCCGGCATCGTTGAGATGGTTATTTATGACATTTTAGGCAGGGAAGTAACCAGGCTGAAAACCACCGTTAATAACCCTGGCAAGTTCTTTTTTGTATGGGATGGGAAAAATGCAAGTGGCATTCCGGTTAGCTCTGGCATTTATACGTATAGTTTTAAATCTCATGAGAAGCAGGTTTCGCTTAAAATGACTTTACTTAGGTAGTGGTGAAGCATTTTTAAAATAATTCTCAAAATTTTTGAGGCTTCCACTTCTTTAGCATAATTCAGATGGGTTTTGTCTTTTTGTGAAAAATACTTCGCCCCAAATAGTACTGATGTATTTATGAAATCAATGGATACCAGAAAATTGTATTTATTCCTAAATCATCGTCAGTAACATTTGAACCGGGTAATTGACTTAAAGCATGCGTTTCATTTGCGGAAAGTTGGATCAATCGCCCTCGATTACTTGATAATCTTTCCCTGAAATACTGATTTCTGCAGAACCGGCAAGAATATGGACAAATGCAGGTGAGTTTGGAAAAATCCGAATCACAATGCCAATGTGTGACGCAATGCAGAATCGATGTACTTCATCGGGAGAACACCGATGTTGCGTTCAATTTCAGATTTGGCAATGGTGCCAAGATTGTGGGTCATCACAACAGAGTCGGTGAGCAAGCCGGACTGGTTGCCATGTGGTTCGGAAAGACGAATAGTTCGTGCAAGTAGCCGTAAACATTCTCGGTTTCATGGCAGAGCATAAAGACGTGAAACGGCAGACGGAAAAAACAAAAACGGGGAACAGGAGAAACGAAAATAGCCCAGGAATTTATTCCTGGGAACAGAATGAAAAAAAAGGAGAAGTTCCGCAGGGACGAATGAAAAAGAAAGGCACAAAGGATCAAAGGCACAGAGGCACAAAGCAAAAAAAACAAACATCTATAACAGTGTCATTGCGAGGAGCCTTGAGACGAATTCGAACGACGAAGTGGCAATCTCCTACCATATACGTAGATCACTTCTCTCCCTACTGGCGGATAGGTTCGAATCCTACACCGTTACTAAGGTAAGTTCAATAAAAGTAAGATACAAGGTTCGTCATATGGCGAGCCTTTTTTATTAGAGTGAGGGAAAATGTGGACAAATAGGGACAAATAATGACGAACATTAGCGAAACTTTCTAAAAGAAGAATGCACACGATTTTACTTTCATTTTTTATAAACCACTATTATCCGACCACAATTAACTATGTCTATATTCTGAAAGATTATCTATCTCTTCCAAACATCCAAATAACGGCAATAAAATCGTTGACTTTAGATTTCTAAACTAGTACTATGCGATATGGTAAGCCGGCTACTTCTCTAGTTTAAAATCAACTGGAAATCTTATAAAAGGCAAGATTTTTTACGATCCACAAGCCCATTTAAGATAAATTTTTAAGATAAATTATTTACTTGACTTTTTCATAATAACAAGTTTCTTATAGTTTAGTTGGCATTCTGTAGTGGAGAGCTAAACTGCACCGAACATCAGAAGCTGCAACCGAGATTCCCCGCTCCACTAATCGATTTCGCTGAAGCTCAGACTATAAACAAGGTGGTGATAAAAATGAAGAAACGAATCGTTACTTGCGTTTTGATTATTGTTGGATTTGTACTCTGGGTTTCTTATCCGGACCAAGAGATCAGTGATGGAAGTGTCTTTGATTCAAATCCGGCTCAAACAGCCAAAACACGGGTGATTGCGACCTACGGCAAAATACCCATGCACTTTGAAGCTAACCAGGGACAGGCTGATGATAAGGTGAAGTTCCTCTCTAGAGGTGGTGGCTACACTCTGTTTCTAACCTCTAACGAGGCAGTGTTATCATTGCGGAAACCTGAAATCGAAGAACGGGAATCGGGACTTAAACTGCCAACAGAGAAGATAACTTCAGAAAATCCGGAATCCGAAACCTATACCCCCTTTGATGATTCCATATCAAACGGCGCAAGCTCGAAATCCACTGTATTACGCATGCAGCTCGTTGGTGCCAACTCCGAGCCACGCGTGACAGGCTTAGAAGAACTGCCCGGCAAGAGCAACTACTTTATCGGCAACGATCCACAGAAGTGGCGAACCGCTGTACCAAACTTCACGAAAGTGCATTACGAGGATATCTATCCAGGAGTGGATCTGATCTACTATGGCAACCAGAGGCAACTGGAGTACGACTTCATCGTCGCCCCAGGAGCTGATCCCCAAGTTATCAATCTTGGTTTTAAGGGTGCGGACTATCTTGAGATAGATCCGCAAGGTAACCTCGCTCTGTACACAGCCGGCGGCATTATCTACCTAAAGAAACCCTTCATCTACCAAGAGCCCGATGGTACTAAACAAGCAATTGCCGGACATTATGTAATGCATGGCAAATATCAAGTGGGATTTCAAGTAGGTATGTATGATACCAGTAGCCCTTTAATAATCGACCCGGTGATCAACTACTCTACATTTCTAGGTGGAAACGGCACTGATGAAGGCTACGACATTGCAGTAGATGCCTCTGGGAATGCCTATGTGACAGGTATGACCTCATCCAACGATTTTCCTACGACCGCCGGTGCATTTGATACCGTGGGAGGAAGTTTTTCCGATCCTTCTGATGTTTTCGTGACTAAGATAAATCCCTCAGGCACAGCTCTCGTTTATTCTACCTATCTCAGCGGCAGTGAGGCCGACGTCGGCTATGG
The DNA here is from genome assembly GCA_022566355.1 of candidate division KSB1 bacterium. Classification (NCBI taxonomy): domain Bacteria; kingdom Pseudomonadati; species Candidatus Zhuqueibacterota bacterium. The sequence continues at coordinate 721 of JADFJB010000043.1, read as the reverse complement.
CATTGCAGTAGACGCTTCCGGCAATGCCTATGTAGTAGGTGAGACCCAATCATTCGATGATCCCAATACCGCGGTTAATGAAGGCTTTCCTCTAATGAATCCCTTACAGCCGAATTTTGGTGGTACCAGCGATCTCTTCGTAACGAAGTTGGATCCCACAGGCTCAGCGCTGGTCTATTCCACTTACCTTGGTGGAACCGGTAGCGACCGGGGCCACGGGATCGTGGTAGACGGTGATGGAAACGTCTATCTTACCGGGTCGACCAGGTCCACCAACTTCCCCACAGTCTCTCCCATCCAGGGGACCCTGAATGGCACAGAGAATGCCATCATCGTCAAGATCGATGCCTCCGGGGGTAGCCTCGTTTACTCTACTTATCTGGGTGGAGGATTCGTCGATCGCGGCTGGGACATTGCTATAGACCCCAGTGGAAACGCGTATATTTCTGGCCAGGCCTTCTCCGACGACTTCCCCACCGTCTCTCCCATTGATGGGACCCTGGGAGGCTCCTTCGACGCCATCGTGGCAAAGATTAACGCCACAGGCACGATCCTTGTCTACTCCACATACCTTGGTGGCAGCGGTATCGATGTAGGAAACGACATAGCTGTGGACTCTTCAGGAAATGCATATGTGACTGGCGAAACCTTCTCATCTGACTTTCCTTTAACAAATCCAATTGATGGTACTAAGGGAATAGGTAGTGATGCCTTTGTAACT
>JADFJB010000042.1:15576-34030 GCA_022566355.1 candidate division KSB1 bacterium | reverse complement strand
TGATAAGGGGAGGTTAGGAGGGGTAATTGAGATAAACAAATTACTACAGCTTATAGCTCCGTTTAAAAATACGTCACCGAATTTATGAAACAGACCACTTAGCTAATCTGCAATTATTTGAGGTTCAAAACAAAAAAAGGCAGAAAGGATCGTAATTCCTATTTATATCGAAGAATATCATAAATCCCAATAAAAGCCGCAGCCATTATATCTAAAATCAGCATTTTCCACTCCTGCTACGATTAAACGAAACGGGTGGGACTTTGAGTATTCCGGGAATGTACAATAGCGCCATCGAAGTTTTAGCTAACTTCTTTTTGCATGGGACAGTTTATATCCATACATTCATCTTACTATGAGGTTTAACCAGTGAAAGATCCCAGGATTCAAAAACTTGCCGACGTATTAATTCATTACTCAACCGAATTAAAGTCAGGTGAGAATGTGTTGATCGAAGCTGGGGATGTCCCTGAGTCATTGGTGCAAGCGCTCATTCGATCTGCTGTCGAAGTTGGGGCCAAACCTTATGTCTGGCAAAGGCAAAATATTGTCATGCGGGAACTATTGCTTCACTCTTCTGACGAGCAGCTAAAGTTGATCGGTGAAATGGAGCTTGCATGGATGAAAAAAATGGATGCATATATTGGTATTCGTGGCGGGTTGAATATCAATGAAATGTCAGATGTTCCCCAAGAAAAGAAAAAATCATACCAGGAGCTTATCTTTAAGCCGGTTCATCTTGAACAACGTATTAATCATACAAAATGGGTGGTGCTGCGATATCCAACGTCATCTTTCGCTCAGCAAGCCGGTATGAGTACGGATGCATTCGAGGATTTCTTTTTCGATGTTTGTACTTTGGATTATGCCAAAATGGAAAAGGCTATGCTGCCGCTTCATGAATTGATGGAAAAAACCGACCAAGTACATATTAAAGGACCTGGCACGGATTTACGATTTTCAATAAAGGGAATTCCGGCAATCCTTTGCCAGGGAAAACATAATATTCCTGATGGGGAAGTTTTTACTGCTCCTGTTAAAAATTCTGTCGAAGGAACCATTGCGTACAATGTTCCAACAATTTACCACGGAATCACATTCTCCGATGTTAAATTTCATTTTGAGAAAGGGAAAATTGTAGAAGCCACTGCCGATAAAACCGATCAATTGAATGAAATTTTGGACACCGATGAAGGTGCACGGTATATTGGTGAATTTGCCATTGGATTCCACCCATATATCACCAAACCTATGCTGGATATCCTGTTTGATGAAAAGATCGCAGGTTCGTTTCATTTTACCCCCGGACAAGCCTATGAAGAAGCCGACAATGGTAACCAATCGACCGTGCATTGGGATTTGGTAAATATTCAAACTCCGGAAATGGGTGGAGGTGAAATCTATTTTGAAGGGGAGTTGATCCGCAAAGATGGGAAATTTGTACTAAACCAGTTGCATGGTTTGAATCCGGAGAATTTAAAATCTTCATAAGTTATTACTTTATGATCCAATATACCTTAAAAATGGACAAAAAGATGGACCGCGAATAGCAGACAGTCAAAACAAGCAGGCTTTTGCCTATTCTGCAACAACCTCCACGACGAGATTTTCAGGAGTGTGTTTTCGTCTAAAGTTGAGCTAGAATCTTCTAACTAATTCAACCCAAATAAACCTTGATTTTCTTGCCAAAAAACACTAGGATTTTGTGTGGTTTTTACTAAACCACCTGTTTTCATTGTTATTGAATTTTAATTTGGTTAACACATGGTCCGTATAACAAAAGTTTATACAAAAACCGGTGATAAGGGAAAAACAACTTTAGCCGGTGGACAAAAAGTATCCAAGGCTTCTGCTCGCATTGAAGCTTATGGCGGTGTTGATGAATTGAACTCATTTTTGGGCATAGTGGGGGAGTATTTGGACGATCAGAAAAAATTGACAAAATTACAAAGTTCAATCCTGAGGATTCAAAATGAGTTATTTGATCTCGGCTCACAGTTGGCCGTACTTGCGGAAGACCGGCGGCCAGATACGCCGGTAATTACTCAAACCGATATCAAACGACTGGAGCAGGAAATTGACGACATGAACCAAAACCTCGAACCATTGAAATCATTTATACTGCCGGGAGGTGGTAAAATTTCCGCTTATTTACACGCTGCCCGAACAGTCTGTCGAAGGGTCGAGAGAGGGCTCGTAAAGATGTCGGAATCCGAATCTTTAGATGGTGTGGAAATTCCTTACACGAATCGCTTGAGTGATTGGTTATTTGTTGCCGCTCGATTTGTTTCCAGGCAACTTGGCAAGGAAGAGAATTTATGGCAGCCAGGAAAGAGGGAATAGATAAAAAAAATAAAATGGCTACTCCCGAAGCAACATCAAATTATTTCAAAAAACTCCAGGATAAAAATTTCAATTCCAGCGCTATTCGCCAGTTCGGCAATACCGGTTGGTCAGTCAGCCAGGTCGGTTTTGGCGGCTATCGTGTGCACAATTCCTCTGAACAGCATGCCGCGGCTTTAAATCACGCCTTCCTGAATGGCATTAACCTGATCGATACCTCCAGTAATTACACCGATGGCGGCAGTGAGTTATTAATTGGTAAGACTCTGCAAGAATTGAGTGCAATCAAACAAATTTCTCGAGATGAAGTAGTTGTCGTTTCCAAGGTCGGTTATGTGCAGGGACAAAATTTAAATTTGGTTCAAGATCGGGAAAGTGGTGGCAACCCTTTTCCGGACATGGTCAAATATATGGACGGCTGTTGGCACTGTATTCACCCGGATTTTTTGCAGGATCAATTGCGTTTGTCATTATCACGATTGCAATTAGATCATCTGGATGCTTACCTGTTGCACAATCCTGAATATTTTCTTTCGGACGCCCGGAAAAAAGCAGAACTTGATTTGAGAGCTGCCAGGGAAGAATACTACAGGCGGATAAAATTGGCCTTCGAATGGATGGAGCAGAAAGTAGCCGAAGGAAAAATTCAATATTATGGGATTTCTTCCAACACATTTCCTAATTCATCTCAGGATTTTGAGTTCACTTCATTAGAAAAGGTTTATGACATTGCCAATGAGATTTCCAGCGGTCATCATTTTCAAGTGATTCAATTTCCGTTCAACCTTTATGAAACCGGCGCTTGTTTAACTTTAAACCAGGTTTCCGATAAGTTGTCCTTGCTTGATTTCGCCAGTGAAAACCAATTGGCCACGCTGGTCAACCGGCCATTAAATGCAATGGCAAAGGATAGTATGGTTCGCTTAGCCAGTTTTCGCGAAACGGACCCAAACATCATTCGGGAACAATTTGAGGTTCATTTACAAGAACTGCAGGAAGTCGAATCTGTTTTTACTACAGAGATCATCGAAAAATTGCTGGGTGAAATTTCAAAAGAAAGTCTGGAAAAAGTATTCCTGATCTCCGGACAATTAAAATTTTCCCTGGAGAGTTTTCAAAGTTGGTCTCAATGGGATCATGTCAAAGAAAATATTCTCATTCCGCAGATTGCTTCATACATAAATTATATCAATAAAAAATTGAAAGCCGACACTGCATGGCAGAATTGGTCGAAGAAATATATGCAAATCGTTAGGAAATTGTGTGAAGTCATAACGCTTCATTATGAAAACCAGGTAGCACTACATTCAAATGAGATCTCAGGGAAATTAAGTACGCTTTGTCCTGATTTGACAAATTCTTCAACTCTCTCCCAAAAAACATTGCGAATATTAAGTTCAACCGGAGGGGTAGATTGTGTCCTTTTGGGTATGCGAAAAATGAAGTATGTGGCGGATGCATTAGACACATTTGCTTCGGGAAAAATAGAAAACGCAAATCAAATTTTGGGAGATTTGCAGCTTGGCTGACGCATTTGGTTTTGAGAGTCCAAATAAATCTGTTGGAAAACCGGGTACAATTTCCCTTCCGAAAACGAAGAAAATTTCGAAGAAAAAACCAAAAACCAGGTTGGTGCCTCTCTATAATGTTGTGTTATTGGATGATAGTAACCACACTTATGATTATGTGATCGAAATGCTGATGAGTATTTTCGGGTATATCCAGTCAAAAGCATTCCAGATGGCATGCGAAGTGGATAGCGCCGGCAGGGTAATTGTTGATACGACAAATAAGGAGCGGGCCGAACATCGGCGTGACCAGATTCATGCTTATGGTGCTGATTGGAGAATACCCCATTGCAAAGGATCAATGTCGGCTACGATTGAACCAGCGGAATCCGCTTAGAGATATTAGTACTGCAATTATGATGAATAAACAAATAAGAATGCATAATATCATCAAAAAAGGATCTTCATGAACAACGTTCGCGATCTCTTTTATATCCGGCCTGACATTGTATTTTTGAACAATGGTTCATTTGGCGCTTGTCCCAAGCCTGTTTTTGAAGTATACCAAAACTGGCAACTTGAACTGGAACAACAACCGGTAGAGTTCCTGGGTCGTCGACACGGAACTTTAATGCAGAAAGCCAGGAAATTATTGGCGACATTTTTAGGCACCAGCGGCGAGAATCTCTTTTTCGTGCCAAATGCAACGACAGGACTGAACATTGTCGCACACTCATTAAAATTAGAGCCCGGCGATGAAATATTAACCACAGATCATGAATATGGCGCTATGGATCGCATGTGGCAATTTATTTGTCAAAAACGAGGTTCGAAATATGTCCGGCAGCCGTTACGATTGCCAATAGAATCAAAAGAACAAGTCATTGAGACAATCTGGTCCGGGGTTACAAATCGAACCAAAGTGCTGTTTATTAGCCATATCACATCACCAACAGCGCTCACGATGCCGCTGAAGGAATTGACCATACGAGCAAAAGATGCAGGCATTATACTACTTGTCGACGGCGCTCATGGTCCCGGTCAGGTACCCATCGATCTCGAAGAAATGGGTATCGATTTTTATTCCGGGAATTGCCATAAATGGCTCTTAACACCAAAAGGGTGTGCTTTTTTATATGCCCGACCAGAGGTTCAATCTCTAATCGAGCCTTTGATCGTCAGCTGGGGAAATAAATCTGTAGAGGATTCACCATTCATCCAGGAGAATGAATTCCAGGGGACCAGGGATATCGCGGCTTATCTTTCAGTTTCTGCAGCAATCAAATTCTGGCAGAAAGATGAATGGCAGACAATCCTAAAAAAGTGTCATGAATTGACACTTTCAGCTCGAAGTCAACTCATTGAAGTAACCGGACTGGATCCTATTTGTCCGGGAAATGACGGATGGTTCCAACAAATGGTTGCCCAGCCTTTACCCACTATGGACCGGGAGCTATTTAAACAACGGCTTTACGATGAATTCAATATCGAAATTCCGGTTATGGAGTGTCGGGATAAGTCCCTCATTCGAATATCCATACAAGGATATAACACTGAACAAGATGTAGAAAAATTGATGGTAGCTTTAGCTAAATTATTACCTGAAATGGCGTGTTGATATTCTAACATAACCTATGACTGAACTCAGAAAAGAATTGTCCCTTTACGGGCTAACGATGGTTGCAATTGGTTCGTGTATCGGCTCCGGTATTTTTATAACGCCCTCTCAAATTGCCAGCCATTTGCCGTCTCCAACACTTATTTTGATTGTCTGGACAGTAGGAGGTATAATCGCTTTAACAGGAGCGCTTACCTTTGCGGAATTGGGAGGTATGTTTCCTAAAGCCGGCGGTGTGTATGTCTATTTAAAAGAAGCTTATGGAGATATTGCCGGTTTCATGTACGGATGGGCTTATTTTACGGTGATTAACTCGGGTGCAATTGCGGCTTTATGCATCGCATTTAGCTATTATTTGTCTTTTATCTTTCCAATGGGTGAATCCGGCAAATTATGGGTTGCAATACTTGCCATTGTTTGCATCACGGTTATCAATATATTCCGGGTAAAACTTGTTGAATATTTCTCGAATCTGTTTACCGGACTCAAATTGATCGGGATTGCAACCGTGATTGGGATCGGTTTATTCATGGGATCCTTTACGACTTTGCAAACTAATGATCCTCTCGTAATCTCCTCAAGTGGAAGTTTGCTCAGCGCTTTTGGCCTTGCCCTGGTGGGAGTGCTCTGGTCATACGGCGGATGGCAACATGCATCTTACTTATCAGGAGAAGCGAAGAATGCCAGTTCAACCATCCCAAAAGCGATGGTTATCGGAGCTTTTGTGGTGACAGTGGTTTATATGCTGACCAATCTTAGTTACTTGTTTCTTATGCCGGTAGCAGAAATGGCCCGATCGGAAAGTATTGCTGCGGATGCAGTCAGTAAAGTCGTTCCAAATGGTGGGTTCTTGGTAGCTGTGATCATCGCAATATCAACGCTTGGAACGGCTTTGATCTACACACTTTCCGCCCCCCGGATCTATTTTGCCATGGCTCGAGATGGTTTATTTTTCAAAAAGATTGCGGAAGTGCATCCCAAATACCAAACTCCGGTTAACTCAGTCATTTTGCAATCGATATGGGCAATTGTCATTTTGATTTTTTGGGGTACATTCGAAGACGTGATTACCTACGTTACTTTTACGGATTGGATATTTTTTACATTAGCAGCATGTGTGGTTATCTTATTTAGATTCAAAAGGAAAGAAGCCCATCGTCCTTATAAAACATTAGGTTATCCATTCACTCCATTGGTTTTTATCCTGATTTCTTCCTGGTTTGTAATCAATACTTTAATCGAAAGGCCTCTGCAGGCCGGCGCCGGGTTGACACTTTTACTCATTGGGTTGCCCTTATTTTACTTTTTTAAAAAGAAACAAGTTAAATCAGGTTGAAACAACAAAAAATATATGAATTCAGGATTAAAATTAGATAATATTGATTCAGCGAAAATAAAAGAAATTGTTGAACGTTCTTTAAAAGAAGACATCGGCAAAGGTGATATAACCTCATCGTTATTAGAGGGTAGCGATCACGTAATCAAAGGTAAATTCATTGGTAAAAAAGCCGGAGTCATTGCAGGTTTAGCTGTTGCCAAAATGGTGTTTGATTGCCTGGATAATAAGATCCGGTTCACTAATTTATTCCAGGATGGCGGCCGGGTTGAGCGCGGCTCTATCATTGCCGATATTTGTGGTTCTGCTTATGAATTATTGGCAGGCGAACGAGTTGCCTTGAACTTTTTGCAGCGAATGTCAGGTATCGCTACATTAACCAGTAAATTTGTAGAAAGGATAGCAGGTACTGAAACCGTAATTCTTGACACACGAAAGACTGTACCGGGTTTACGCATTCTGGATAAATGGGCGGTACGTTTAGGTGGGGGTGAAAACCATCGCTTTGGACTGCATGATATGGTGCTTATAAAGGAGAATCATATTAAACTGGCAGGCTCCATATCCAGTGCAGTAAATTCAATAAAAAAAGGATTAAAAGAGCATAAACAAAACCTGGAAATTGAGATAGAAGTAAAGAATCATGCCGAGTTAAGAGAGGCGCTTGAACTTGGCGCGAATAGAATTCTTTTGGATAATATGACTATTGAAGAAATAAGAAAAGCCGTGAGTATTACGAAAGGACAAATCCCTTTAGAAGTATCGGGAAATGTAACTTTGGAAAATGTCAGTTCGATTGCTGCAACAAGTATAAACTATGTTTCTGTTGGTATGTTGACTCATTCGGTAAAAGCATTGGATATTAGTTTTTTATTAGATTAAAAATGAAGCAAAATAGATTTTCGGAGAACTTTATAACGTACAAATCAAATAATGATTAATTTGGAGGTATTAAGTTGTCAGTCGAAAAAATTTATGAACAAATGAGATTAAAACTAAATCGTATTGTGCCGGAATTTGAATTGCGTTATAAAGCGGAATTGGTTTACGAAATCAACCGATTGAAAGTGGAAAAAAATGCTGTAATTTTGGGCCATAATTATATGGAGCCGGCATTGTTCCATTTTGTCCCGGATTATGGTGGGGATTCCTTAGAGCTTAGCCGCAAGGCAGCGGAAACCGACAAAGACATTATCATATTTTGCGGCGTCCGGTTTATGGCAGAAACTGCCAAGATTTTAAATCCGGAGAAAACGGTCTTGTTGCCGGCCAAAGAGGCAGGTTGTTCTTTAGCCGCCAGCATCACGGCAGAAGACGTTCGCAATCTGAAAAGCCGGTTCCCGGGAATCCCGGTGGTGACTTATATCAATACTTATGCTGACGTAAAGGCCGAATCTGATATCTGTTGTACTTCCGGGAATGCAGCTGCCGTTGTAGAATCTTTGGATACGGATACTGTCATTTTTCTCCCGGATGAATATTTAGCCAGGAATGTTGCAAGAGAAACCGGCAAAAAAATCATTTTCCCAAATGGTAACGGTAACGGAGATTCCCGGAAGAATCAAGATTACGAGCTCATCGGGTGGCATGGCTTATGTGAAGTTCACGATAAATTTACTGTTGAAGATATAAAAAATGCTCGTGCGCAATTTGAAGATGTGATTATTTTGGCTCACCCCGAATGCAGCCCGGAAGTTGTGTTAGCTTCCGATTATTCCGGAAGCACAACTGCGATGATTAAGTATGTGGAAAAAACGACCGCCAAAAGATATTTATTGTTAACGGAGTGTTCCATGGGAGATAATGTTGCCGCCGCCAACCCGGAAAAAGAAATGCTGCGATTTTGCAGTGTCAGGTGCCCACATATGAATCAAATTACACTTGAAGAAACTTTGAATGCTTTGAAATTCAATCGATACGTTATTGAAGTTCCGGAAGATATCAGGGCCAGAGCCTATAATGCTGTACAAAGAATGCTTGCGATTGGTTAAAATTTTTAAATATTTTTACCCGTCACCCGGAATAAAAAGTTTAGCATGCCTGCACAAAATGTAACCAAGAAACTCGGTAGTCTTCCCAAGAATCCAGGGGTGTATCTTTTTCAAAATAAACAGGGCAAGGTAATTTATGTAGGTAAAGCTAAAAATCTGCGAATTCGGGTCAGAAGCTATTTTCAGAAAGGCAGGTTTGAGGGGCCAAAGTTTTCCGCCCTGGTTAAGAAAATTGGTGATCTGGAATGGATTGCTACGGATTCCGAGTCCGAGGCTTTCATTCTCGAGGCCAACATGGTCAAAGAATATAAACCACGCTACAATATCAATTTGAAAGATGACAAAAGTTTTCCTTACATTCGAGTCACAAAAGAGGAATTTCCGAGGATATTCCCGACTCGGAATATTGTGCGTGATGGCTCTAAATATTTTGGCCCCTACACAGATGTTCATACTATGCGAGGATTATTAAAAGCGGTCAGAAGAATTTTCCCCATCCGCAGTTGTAATTACCGATTGGACGAAGATACAGTTAAAAATCGTAAAGTAAAATTGTGTCTGGATTTCCATATTCATCGCTGTTTAGGTCCATGTGAAGGTTTAATAACTGAAGCTGATTATAATAAAATTATTGATCAAACAGTAGCTTTCATAGAAGGTAAAGAAGCCAAAGTAGTTAAACAGTTGCGTGAAGAGATGAGCAAATCTGCCCGGGCAATGGAATTTGAAAAAGCAGCCAGGATTCGTGACCAGGTTAATGCCATCGAGATTTTTCGAGCACGGCAGAAAGTCGTTTCGAATGATGATATCGATCGGGATGTGGTCGGAATTGCCAGTGAAGATGACACGGCTTGCGGCATCATCTTTAAAGTGAGAGAAGGTAAGATCGTAGGCCGGAATCATTTTTTCCTGAGCCGATATTTAGATCAATCGACCCGGGAAATATTGCACGCCTTTTTGCAGCAGTATTATGTAAAAGTTGATTTTATCCCACGCGAAATATTTATACCCGAGGATGTTGATGATCCTATTGAATTTGAAAATTGGCTCACGCAGAAGCGCGAAGCGAAAGTTACATTGATCGCGCCTAAAAAGGGTGAAAAAGCCAAATTGGTTCGCCTGGCCACTCGAAATGCGAAGCTACTACTTGGAGAGCTTAAACTGCAAAAGATGAAAGAAAAAGAGGAAAAAATTGCCGGACCGGTTTCAGCTTTGCAGGAAGTTTTGTCGCTGCAAAGACTGCCAAAACGAATTGAAGCATTTGATATTTCAAATATCTCCGGCACAGACCCGGTCGCATCCATGGTGTGTTTTATCAATGGCAAGCCAAGCAAATCAAATTACAGGCATTTTAAGATTAGAAGTGTCGATGGTATTAATGATTTTGCGATGATGAAGGAAGTTGTGTTTCGCCGCTATCGCCGACAGTTGGATGAAAAAGCAGAGCTGCCTGATTTAATTTTGATTGATGGCGGCAAGGGACAGCTATCCAGCGCTCTTGCTTCGCTGGAAGAACTAGGTCTTGATGAGCAGCCGATCATCTCTTTAGCGAAAAAACTGGAAGAAGTATTTATTCCGGATTTTCCCGATCCTCAAAATATTCCCAAAAGTTCTCCGGCAATTAAATTATTACAACAGGTTAGAGATGAATCACATCGTTTTGCAGTGAAGTTTCATCGAACTTTGCGGACCAAACGGCTAACCATGTCAGAAATTGATCAAATTCCCGGAATAGGTCCGAAACGCAGGAAACTACTGATCGAACATTTCGGATCGATACGCGGGCTTAAAGTTGCTAATGTAAATGACTTGAAAGCAGTGGATGGTATTCCTGAGACGGTGGCTGAAAAACTGTATGATCACTTCAAAAATGGTAATAAATCAAGCCATTCGTAAAATTTGGGATCATCATAATAATGTGTCCTTATTCTTCAAAGTATTAAGACAGGCTGAACAAGATTTAAAATGATAATTAAAAAGGTCATTGCTTTGAAACGGTTATAACATATTGTTTTTTTGTCATTAACACCTGGCTTAAGCCAGGGTGTTAATAGGATTATGAATGTTTTTCAACCGCTTTAGCGGTTTTTAGAACCAATCATTCTTATATCAACATACATTCTTTGTTTATATTGAAATTGAAGAAATATTTTTCTTTTTTGATTTAAGGTATAGCCAACTATTAAATATTTTTAGCCTGAATAATTCATGAATCATGCTTTCATGCTTAAAACTTCCAACTATGTCATCCCGTCGCGTGACGGAATCTATTTCCATAAAATTAAAAAGTATAATTGCAAGTATAAAATAGTTGCAAAATAGATCCCTCCTGGATGAAGTGATAAGGTTCATGAATTATCCAGGTTAACAGTGATAAGGTTTATGAATAGATCAGGTTAGTTATATTCAAACAAAATTTTCACCAATTATTTATTTTTATTATCAGGAAACTTCTGAAAGATTAACAGACTCGTCATTTCGACGAAGCCCTTCGGTAAGTTTATCTTGAACGAAGTCCAAAGTCTCTGGATAAACTTCGCGAGGAGAAATCTTGTTTCTATCAAGTTATTTTGTTATAGATTAAAAGATTTCTGGTCGTAAATGTCAGCATTATAGTAATTTTTCAGATTTTAAAATATGAAGCTAAAATGCATCCCTGAAGATTTTGTGGTTGAAGAAAGAATCAATACCTCCATTCAAACTTCCGGTGATTTTGCAATTTACAAAGTTAGAAAAATAAATCTAACGACCGATGGTCTCGTTAAGAAACTTGGTCAATGGATAAATAAACCAATAAAATCCTTTTCCATTGCTGGCATGAAAGATAGGCATGGAATTACGACGCAACACATCTCGTTAAAAGGAGACGGGCCGGATCTGATTGAGACTGACCAATTCTCAGCTCAAAGAATAGGATATGCGAATCAAGCCATTACTCCCAATCAATTGAATGGAAATTATTTTAAGATTACTTTACGGGATTTAATTGTATTCCAAATTGAAAATATTCACAAACAAAAAATATTAGCAACAAATTACGGTATCCCAAACTATTACGATGATCAACGTTTTCGCTCACAGTATTCACCTATAAATTCACTGGCCTTTCATATCTTTCGTAAAGAGTATGAATCTGCTTTGAGATCTTATGGTTCGGAATTTCTTAAAAAATCTAAGAAAATTGATGAATATACAATTGGTCTGTTGAATCAACATTGGGGGGATTGGGGCAACCTTGCAAAAGCAAAAATCCCTCAAGATCTCAAAAGTGCTTTTAATTATCTCAAAAAAAATCCAAATGATATTCAAGGCGCAGTTTCAAAATTGAATCGCTTAGACCTTAGAATAATGATTTCTGCAGGTTACTCTTTTTTGTGGAATGAAATTCTTTCCCAGGTCATTCGTCAAGAAGTCAAATCTAAAATAATTTATAGAAAAGGCGCCTGGCAAGATTATGCTTTTTACTACAAACTGGATCTACAAAGAAAAGCATATTTGGACAGTTTGAAATTTTCGGTTCCCGGAGAAAATAATTCTTGTGGACTGGAAAAGTGTAATTTAAGTATGAATGAACTCCTTAAAGAACATAATTTGCATAATGAGCAATTAAGGTCTCCTTTTATATCCCGGGAAATTTAAAATGTGTGTTAGTTTTGTTTTACCCCCCCGGGAAGCTATGCAACCATGGTTATCAAAAGATTGACTTTAAATAACCTGAGTTCGACATAAGTGAATTCATGGTTCGACTCCGCTCACTATGGCTCAAATTCAGTTGCCTGAGTGGAGTCGAAGGCTGATAACAATGCCTATTCCCCTTAAGTTTTAATTATGTCGAACTCACTTCAAAGATCGTTGACTGAATTTATTTCTTTTTTACTTGGTGGCTGAGATTGTTAAAAATATTACATTTTGCCGATTTGCATCTCGATTCATCTTTTGCTGGCTTAGGGTTCCCTAGTCTAACAGCAAGGAAATATCGGGAAGCCTTGAAAGATGCATTTGTCCGCATCATAAACTTGGCCACGGAAAAAAAAGTGGATATAATTACAATTGGTGGGGATTTATACGAGCACGAACGATTTACAAGAGATACCGGTGAATTTTTGCGCACGCAACTGCAAAGTTTAGGTGGGAAAAAAATATTTATTGCACCTGGTAATCACGATCCATGGATGCCGGAATCAATGTACCATTATTTGGATTGGTCTGACAATGTGCATATTTTTCAAACATCTTCCTTTAGTCCTATTCGACTAGCAGCAAATGTGACTTTATGGGGAATGGCGCATTGTTCTTTTTCCAATCATAAAAATCCAGTAGAAAATTTTAAAGTAGATAGACAAGGAATAAATGTCTTGCTTTTCCACGGCTCTGATATGTCTAACATTCCGCCAAATAAAGGAAAACATGCTCCATTCAATTTGGAAAACCTTGAAGCAACCGGCGCTGATGTGGCATTATTGGGTCACTATCATCGTGGAAAAATTGGAGAGAGTGCTAAAATAAAACTCATTTATCCAGGAAGTCCTGAACCGCTTGGGTTTGCAGAGAAGGGCATGCATTCAGTTGCTTTGGTCTCAATAAACAATAATCAAATAGAAATTGAAACCTTTCCAGTTAACCATTATAACTTTGTTCAAATGCAAGTTGATGTAAGCAATGCAAACACACGGGATGAAATTAAGAATCTAATCGAAAAGAGTGTTCGAGAGCAAAGTAGTAAGACTACTTTATTTAGAATAGAAATTACCGGGCAAATCCACCCGGAATTGGATTTGGATCTTGCGCTTCTAAAGGAGCAAGTTTTTATTAACAGTAATGAAGGCCAATTAATCAATAAAACCAAGCCATGCTACGATTTTGAAAGTTTATCCCAGGAGAATACTGTTCGGGGAGAGTTTGTTCGAAGGATTAAGATGATGCAAGAAAATGCCATTCTTGATGAGAAAGAAAAATTACAGCAAGCCTTACTTTTTGGGTTAAATGCTTTTGAAAGCAAAGAGAGATGAAAAAAATAGACTGGGAATATTTTTGTGTCCGTTAATATTTAGGTTCGTGATTTGATCATTCAAAAAGTAAATATTCACGGATTCGGTAAACTTCAAAATTTGTTGATTGAATTCCATCCCCGTATGAATGTTATTTTCGGTCCGAATGAAAGTGGAAAGTCTACTTTACAACAGGCACTGCTTTATTTCTTTTTTGGATTTTTTCAAGCGAATCGCGCTTCAAGACAAGAGAACCTTAGAAACGAAAGATTCAAACCCTGGCAAAAAGTCAATTATGGCGGTCAATTATGGTACCAATTGAATAATGGAAATGACTACCAAATAGATCGAAATTTTGATATTGAAAACTCCTCAACTAAACTCTTTGACAGTATAACCGGTGAACAAATTAATGATCAATTTCCTTCGGGAAGACACGGAAATGTATTATTTCAAAAACAGCATATCGGCATGGAAAAGGAGTTATTTGAAGCGACTTCATTTGTTCGACAGGGTGAAGTAAGCGCCATCTCCGGATCTGGTGATCTGATGAACGATATTATTGCTATTTTGGATTCAGGCTCTAAAGATACGTCTTCAAAGGAAGCCATTGAACGGTTGCAGAAGAAAATATCCGAAATTGGTTCCGATCGCAGTACCTCAAAGCCGATCTCGAAATTAAAACAAAAATTCAAATTGGTTAAAGAAGAATATGAAAAACAAATCCGTGTAAGAGATCAATTGAAAGAAAAAATATTAGAAAAAAGTAAGCTTGAAAAATTCTTAGACAAGCAAAATAACAAAAAAATCGAATTGAATTATTTTATTCTAACCCGAAAAATCGATGATAAAGAAAGACAATTTGCACAGCTTTCAATTTATAATAAAAAAATACAAAGGATAAAAGGGGAGATCGAAGCACTCTCAAGTTTGGAAAATTTTCCGGAAGAATTACGCGAATCAATTATGCGGCGCAGGCAAAACAAAATTAATTATGAAGAGCAATTAAAAGACAAGAAACAGGATATCTTAAATTTTGGAGAAGAAGTAAAAAAAATAGAACAACAGAAAGAGCCTGTTCGTCAATTCGATGCAATTCAATCTTCCCTTTCATATCCTGAATTTAATGCATTCAAACAACAATGGCTGGAGCGCAATAATGAGTTAGTGAAAGCGCAATCCATATTAGACCAGGAGGAACTATCCTTGCTCCAAGCAGGAATTGAATTGCACACATTAAAGGATCTTCAGAACCTGGATCCGGCTGAACTCAGTAAAATATCCGAATTGGAAGAACAGAAAAAACAGGTAGAGTCAAAAATCGAGCAGACAAAAGATCGATACGATAATTTGGAAAACCAAACCTGGGCTAAAGGGTGGGTGCGAGTAGTTACTATAACAGTTTTTCCAATAGCTTCTTTGACCGCTTTATCAATCGGAATGTATACTCAATTTGTAGTTGGCTTTCCAATTGCGGCAGGGTTGCTGGTTTTGGGTGGGATTTTTTACCAAATTTATCGAAACTCGCGTAAAAAAATTGCCGATCGGGCTGATCAAATCAAAACAGAAATGAGTAATTATAGTGGTAGCTTAAAAAGTGTTCAAAATGAACTCAAAACCTATCTCCAACACTATGGTGTACAATCTTTGAGTGGGTTGGTAACAAGACAAGTGCAAAATCAAAAATATATCGGATTGGCCTCAAATCGTAACCGGTCTTTGGAGAGCCGGGATACAATCGAATTTCAACTCTTAAAATATCTTCAATTATTGGATATCAAAGAGATTCAACCTGAATTACTCGAAAAAATTTCACTTCAATATGCTCAATATTATGAGATTGAACAAAAGCTCCAGAGTATTTTAATGAGGATTCAACAAAACCAGAAAGATTGTGAATCGATTACCGGTCGGATGAATGACAATCAATCGGCATTGCAGGAATTGTTTTTGCAGGTTGGTCTTGAGGTTGGGGAATTAACAGCTGCTGAAGAAGAATTTGATCGTCAATATCAAAAAAAGAAACAATTGAATAGCCTTAAAAAGGAAGAGGAGAGATGCCTCTCTGCAATCGAAGGACTGTTAACGACTCAATCGGAAAGCGAGATCCAAACTGAGTTGAAGGAATTATTTGACAGAAGAGAAACTCTGTTGAATAAATTCCCTAAAATGACAGAAAAATCAAGCAGGTTAACACTACCGGTTTTGAACAATGAATTTGAAGAAGTGGATATTGAACGTCAACAGCAGGAACGGCAATTAAGTGTAATAGAAACCGAAATTAAGACAATTTTAGATCAACATCGCCCACTGGCAGAAGTGGAAGAAGATTTAGTCCATTTTCAATCTGAAACTAGGGTAATGGAGGAAACCCGAGATGCGCTTGAACTGGCTAAAAATATCTTACTGGAAGTGTCTACTGAATATCATCGAACAGTCATTCCCGGTTTAAATGAATCGGTGAGCCATGCAATAGACATAGTGTCTGGTGGAAAATATTCCCAGGTCCATATCAATCCTTCGGATATGTCGATTAATTTATTATTGCCGGAAACATCTACTTTGGGGTCATCGGAATCGCTGAGTTATGGAACACAAGAACAGTTGTATTTACTTTTGCGTTTGGGGTTATCCCGTTTAATGAGTACAAACGGAGAGCCAATTCCATTGATCTTAGATGACCCATTCATTCACTTCGATCCTGATAGATTAGCTAATATGCTGCAATTCTTAAGAGATTTAAGTAAAGATAATCAGAATTTATTGTTCACAAAGGATCCGATGATCGTGGACTGGTTCAAAAACAATTCCGCAGAATCCGAGTACAAATTGATTCAATTAACCAACGTGTAAAGCAGCAGAAAATCAACTGTTAGTTTTAAAAAACACTCTCCTTTTTATTCCTATTTTATTTTTTCTTTGATCGATAATAAAAATCACCGCCTAATATTAAACTTCAATAAATTGTTATATTCATCAAATAAGCCTATAAATAATAACAAGTTAAGTAACATATAATTCTCTTTTTGACTTCCTTTTCTCACTTTCAAACCTATTTATCTCGTGATTAAGAAAAATCACAAAATAATTAGAATTATACTTGACAATGTGTGTATTTGATCGTATTTTTCTATGTGTTAGGAAGGATTAGGACAAATTAGGAATAAACAGGAAGGTTGACATTGGGAACCTTTAATGGAAGCGCTACAGCGCTTCTCGAAGAGACAGGACGACTTAGCTTGCCCAAGGTTTTTTACAAGAGCATCGATGAACATGAGCGCGATCTGCTTTATTTGGCAGTCGATGGTCATAAAAGATGCATCTTAGCATATCCCAATTCCCAATGGGAAGGAAGAATGAAAAAGCTTACCGACCTGGACCATGAAAACAATGAAGAAGTATTGAGGAAAATGCGTGTTTTGCAACGCAGCATGAAAACTGTGAAAATTGATAAGCAAGGACGTTTTTATCTACCACCGGAAATGAAAGAACGTGTGAGTCTTGGTAGGGAAGTTGAACTCCTCGGATTATCAACCTATTTCGAAATCTGGTCACCTAATAATTTAGATCAGTACGAACAAAGCGATTCGTAAAACTTTAGTATCTAATTTTTATAAACATAAAAACTAAGCAATGGCAACATCATTTATAAACGATGAGTATTGTGATTTTAATGAAAATTTTGAAACAGTACTCCTTGAAGAAGAATTTGGTAAACCGACTACACAAACTAAACTTACTATCGCAGGTAAAGTGGACCTGGGATTCCTTTTTTCTATATCAAATGAAAGGTTCTCGGGTCGAGGATTTTGTAGATTGACTGACCAGGCAAACAGCAATGATTCGGCATACCATGTGCCGGTACTACTGGACGAAGTTTTATTTTGGATTTTAGTCAATACAAAAGGTGTTTACCTGGATTGTACTTTGGGAGGCGGTGCACATGCGGAAGCAATACTACGACGCCTTACTCCCTCTGGCATCTATTTGGGAATGGACCAGGATCAGGAAGCCATTCAATTTGCCGGAAGTCGATTACATAGATTTTCAGCGCAACTGCGTTTGGCTCAAACAAACTTTAGCGAATTAGGCTTTTTTCTGGAGGAGCAAAAAATTGATAAAGTGGATGGGATACTCATGGATTTAGGTATTTCTTCCCACCAGATAGATTCACCGAATCGCGGATTTAGCTTCATGAGGGAAGGCCCTCTGGATATGCGATTTGATTCAACGAATAAGATCAGTGCAAGTCAAATCATTAATAGCTGCGAAGAAAGAGAGCTTGCACAGATATTTTTTGAATATGGAGAAGAGAAAAAGTCCAGAACTATTGCAAGACAAATTGTGCTGGAAAGGGAAAAAGGCCGCATTGAATCGACTATAGATCTGGCTAAGATTATCAAAAGAGTGATCAGACCGACTAAAGTGAATAAATCATTAGCGAGGATTTTTCAAGCCATTCGAATCGAAGTCAACAAAGAGATGTTACATTTACGTAGGGCATTGGAATCATCCCTGGATCATTTAAAAGTGGGGGGGAGATTTGTTGTCATTTCTTATCATTCACTGGAAGATCGTTTAATCAAACAGTTCTTTCGTGCGAATGTTAAACGTTGTGTTTGTCCACCGGAACTTCCGGTTTGCATCTGTGATCAACCAGGCAAGTTAAA
>JADFJB010000042.1:0-15566 GCA_022566355.1 candidate division KSB1 bacterium | reverse complement strand
AATTATCTCATTTCCTAGAATTGAAGACCGAATTACAAAAACATTTTTTAATGAATTAGCAAAAAAAGGAAGCGCAAAAATTTTAACAAAAAAACCCATCAGTCCCGGGAAAGAAGAAATCTTACAAAACCCAAGGTCTCGCAGCGCAAAACTGCGAGTTGTCGAAAGAATTTAGACAATGTTAAAATCATCAAAAAAATATCCACAACGTAGGTCCATAAAGATTATCAAGCCGAGAAAGAATAAAAACTTCATTCTGGTAGTTGGTCTTTTGACGATCATAGCGATCTTTCAAATTTTAATGAGGGTTAACATTCGCAAAACATTAACAACCGCTGAGAAAATTGGGGAGTTGAATAACCGGTTGGTCCAGGAAAACGCGTTATGGCGGATAGATTCGACGAGATATACATCCGCGGAATACATTAGGGACATCGCAGAGAAAAAGCTCAAAATGATAGATGCATCTTCCAGTCCAACAGTTTTGAAATATGACAAGATTCCGGAGATGAAGGAGAATACAGGAGAAAAGCTTTTAACTAAAGATAAATCTCGAGAAGAATTATTGAATTTATATTCGCGGGTTCAGGAGAAAAAATATGGAGTAATCGAGTGATTCGGCGTTGGTTATTAACATTTTGGTCGATATTGGCAATCATAGCCTACCTGGTACTTGTAGCACGATATTTCACCATTCAGGTACTCAATAGCAATGAGTATCGTAAGCGTGCAGAAAGCCAATCGCAAGGAATTGTAGAGGTGCCGGCGAAAAGGGGAATTATTTATGATCGAAATTTTAATCAGCTTGCAATTGATGTTGAACAATATTCTTTTGGGGTTAATCCGAAGTATGTAAAAAATCCTAAGAAATTAGCTCAAATATTTACAAACATTACTGACAATTCTATCGATCATTATTTAAAATTATTTAAAAGAGATCGTTTTTTATGGCTTGGCAGGGGTATTGATTTACAAACAGCGAATAAGATAAAGCTAAGCCCGGATAATTCGGTAGTTAAAGAGAAAACTATTGGCCGGTATTATCCCTATCAACGAACTGCATCACATATACTTGGTTTCACAAACATCGACCATAAAGGCCTGGCAGGTATCGAGAAAAGCTATGACGAAATACTGCAAGGGGAGAAGGGATTCAAAACAATCAATTTTGACGGAAAAGGTAGATCGGTTCCGACACTTGGAAAGCCGGAACTTGAACCTGTAAATGGAAAGAATGTTATCCTAACCATTGATATCAATTATCAAAGAATTGTGGAAGAGGAATTAAAAAGAGGGATTGAAAAATACAAAGCTAAGGCTGGGATGTTGGTTTTAATGAATCCATTTACGGGTGAAGTCTTAAGCCTGGCCTGTTATCCAAACTTCAATCCAAATAGTTTTCCCAGTTTTCAACCTTATGAACGAAGGAATAGAGTGGTTGTCGATCCTTATGAACCAGGTTCAACATACAAATTAGTTACCGTATCGGCGGCATTGGAAAAAGGAATTTATAAACCAACTGACATCATATTTTGTGAAAATGGCAAATCTAAATTTCCTGGTGGTTGGATAACTGACCATAAGCCATATGGAAATCTTTCCTTTAAAAAAGTGTATTCTAATTCCAGTAATATAGGTATTGCTAAAATATCTCAAAAGGTTGGTAAAAAATGGATTTACGAATATAGCCGGTCATTTGGATTTGGAGGGGTTACCGGTGTCGATCTGATGGGTGAGGATCAGGGTAAATTAACCAAATACGTGAAATGGAGTAACAGCGATGCTGTAAGAGTATCAATCGGATATGGTGTAATGGCCACCAGTATTCAAATGACAAACGCTTATGCGACCGTTGCGAATGGTGGATATTTACTCAAGCCAAGGTTAATAAAAGCAATCCAAGAGTCAAATCATCCAAGAGATCTGCAAGAAACAAAAATAGATACAATTCGTCAGGTTTTAAAACTGGAAACGGTTGCCGTGCTGAAATCATTTATGCGAGATGTAGTTGAAAATGGTACGGGTAAAAAAGCTGCCATTGAGGGAATTGATATCGCAGGTAAAACAGGTACTACCAAAAAGTTTAATTCCGAAACAAATAGATACTCCGATACAAAATACATTGCCTCATTTGTTGGTTTTGCACCTGTTGAACATCCCAAACTTGTGTGCCTGGTAATGTTAGATGAACCGAAGTATCCATATATATACGGAGGCCAGAGTTCTGCTCCGATTTTTTCTCGAATTTTGCGAAGGATTCTCGGGTTAATGTCAGACGATTCGGATGCTGTCCTGGTTGAAAATACAAAATCCAAGATCATGGTTCCGGACATAACAGAATTATCAACTGACATTGCTACCTCAATTCTACAAGATTATGGATTTGAAACAAGAATTGAAGGTGAAGGCAACTATGTACTATCACAGTATCCTGCGCCGAATACGTTAATGTTATCCGGAGAGTTAGTGAAATTGAACCTGGGAAATAAAAAGAGATTGGATGATTCAAATAAAAGGATGCCTGATGTTCGTGGTAAAAGCTTAAGAGAGGCAGCCTTAATATTAACGCAGGCAGGATTTAATCCATTGGTAATTGGCAGTGGAATTGTTGTTTCTCAATCACCTACAGCTAATTCCAAGACTAATAAAATTGAGTGTAAGATAATTTGTCGTCCAAAATCAGGATAAGATCTACTTGGATTTTATGTCATTTGAAACTTGGGTCATTCTGTTAGGCCCCAATGTAAGAGTGGAGGGTAATTATCCCAATCGCAACGTAAGCTCGGTTTCAATAGACACAAGGACGCTACAACCCGGAGATATTTATTTTGCAATTAACGGTGACAATTTTGATGGACACAATTTTATCAATCCGGCTTTCGAGGCAGGAGCAATAGCTTGTGTAGCCAGAGAAGGCTGGGAGCCGGATTGGAAAATATCTGACCAAAACATCATCGTTCGATGTGATGAACCTTTGGAATCATTACAAGTTCTTGCAAAAAATTACAGGCGAAAATTCTCAATACCTGTTTTAGGTCTTACAGGAACAAATGGTAAAACAACAACAAAAGAAATGATAGCTGCAGTATTGGGATCAAAGTATCAAGTAACAAAAACAATTGGAAATTTGAACAATCAAATAGGAACGCCTTTGTCCTTGCTCCAAATCGATAAAAACACTGATATCGCAATTATTGAAATGGGTATGAATCACGCCGGTGAAATTGCCCGGCTTTGTGAATTTGCTGCTCCTGATTTTGGACTGATAACAAATATTGGTGCTGGCCATTTAGGGTATTTTTCTGATATTGAAGAAATAGCACAAGCTAAAGGAGAATTATTCCACGCTTTACCGGAGCGCGGTACCGCGTTTGTCAATGCCGATGATCCCAGGGTTGTACGAGAATCAGAAATTGTTAAACATAAAATAACTTATGGGTTCTCAACTGAAACGGATATTTTCGGCACAGACTTGGAAACGGATCACAATGGCTTTGGAAAATTTAAATTACAAAATAGGGTAAATGTTCAATTGCATGTTCCGGGTCGTCACCAATTACACAATGCTTTGGCGGCTTGCGCAGTTGGAATGCATTTTGGAATCTCAGAGTTCGATATTGCCGAAGCCTTAAAGCAATTTACCTGTATTTCAAAACGCTTGGAGTTGATTGAATTCGGATCGAGTTTAGTCATTCTGGATGCTTACAATTCAAATCCTGATTCTCTGATACCCGCATTTGAAACACTAAGTTATTTAGCGCACAGAAGAAAAGGTAGGGCTTTGGCAGTTCTGGGAGATATGCTGGAGCTTGGAAACCAAAGTAAAATCGAGCATGAAAGTGCCGGGAAAACAGCAGTAGAGCACGGTATCGAAGCTTTATTCCTATTTGGACCTGAATCTAAATATACCTTGGAGAGTTTTAAAGAGGCTGGTGAAAAAACAGCCTTCCATTTTGATGATAAAAGAGAGTTAGCATCCTATGTTTCAAAAATACTTCGTGAAAACGATGTGCTCTTAATAAAAGGATCAAGAGGGATGCAAATGGAAGAAGTATGGCAAGAATTGCAAAATTTAGATGAAACCTTAAGAAGTTGAGACATACGTGGAGCCCGGATAATGCTATATCACCTACTATTCCCGCTGAGAGAATTTTTCTTCGGTTTCAACTTGTTTCGTTACATTACTTTTCGCTCAGCATCAGCCTCAATTTTAGCTTTATTGATCAGTTTTTATATTGGTCCAAAAGTGATCGCTTATATGCAAAAGAAACAAATTGGTGAGGAGATTTATTCAGGAGCTCCTGAACGCCACCAGGCCAAAACCGGTACTCCAACATTTGGCGGTATCATTATTTTGATCTCAATTATTGTACCGACTATTTTGTTTGCTAGATTAGACAATATGTTTATTAAAGTGATTTTGTTGGTAACTATTTTTATGGGTGCCATCGGTTTTCTGGATGACTATCTCAAAGTCATTAAAAAATATCCTAAAGGGTTAGTCGCCAAATATAAATTGGCCGGACAATTAATTGCAGGTTTATTCGTGGGTTTGGTAATTTGGTTCTCCCCGGTTTATGAAGGGATTCACTCTCTCACATTTATCCCATTCTTAAAAGACTCTATCATTAACCTAGGAATAATCATCATTCCCCTTTCTGTATTTGTTTTAATTTCAACTTCAAATTCCGTGAATTTGACTGACGGATTAGATGGGCTTGCAGTTGGACTTGTTGGAATATCAGGTTTGGCTTGGGGCGCCATAAGTTATATCAGCGGAAGAGTTGATTATAGTGAATACCTTAATCTGATGTATCTGAAAGGCGCAGGTGAACTTACTATCTTTTGTGCGGCCCTGCTGGGCGCCTGCCTGGGTTTTCTGTGGTTTAATTCTCATCCTGCTCAAATTTTTATGGGTGACGTTGGCAGCTTAAGCCTTGGTGCAGCTTTGGGTACAATGGCGATCCTACTCAAAAAAGAGGTTTTATTGCTCTTTATCGGTGGAATCTTTGTTGCCGAAACTTTATCAGTCATTTTGCAAGTCATGTCATTCAAGTATCGCGGAGGGAAAAGAATCTTTAAAATGGCGCCACTGCATCACCATTTTGAACTCATGGGAATCCCGGAAAATAAAATTGTTGTCAGGTTCTGGATCATTGGGATTTTACTTTTACTATTTAGTTTGGGATTGTTTAAGGTCAGATAATGCTAGATCAAGCAACAGAAAATCGGTATAACTATTTTTTATTTGCCTTGGTATTCCTATTGCTTTGCATCGGATTAGTAATGGTATATAGCGCCAGCCATCATGTTGCATATAAAAAATTGGGAAGCGATTCCATTTATTTTCGATTTCATTTTTACCGGATTTTAATCGGATTGTTTGCGTTGATTATTGCTGCCATTATTCCATACAATTTTTGGCTGAAGAGTGCTAGAATTTGGTTGCTTATAGGTATCGGACTATTGATTGCTGTGTTAATCTTAGGAATTAAGGAAAGAAATGCACAACGATGGATTGAAATTTATTCTTTTCGTTTTCAACCGGTTGATGTCCTCAGGATGGCGCTGATCTTTTATCTTTGCGATGCAATGATTCGGAAGCATGAATACCTGAGAAAGTGGAAGGAAGGATTATTACCCCAATTGTTCATACTTGGATTGATCTCTTTTTTGTTGATCAAACAGCCGGATATGGGCTCCGTAGTTATTTTACTGGCGATTAGTGTTGTGATCTTTATAACCGCAGGTGTAAGTTTGCTTCATCTTAGTTTCGTTGCTTTACTCACTGTGCCGATTTTTTTGATGAAGCATGATTACCATATTGTTCGCATAAAAGATTTTTTAGATTCAGTAATAAATGGTAAGTCCCTACCATACCAGGTTAACCAATCAATAATCAGCCTTGGCAGTGGCGGCTTTTGGGGGAAAGGATTAGATAACAGTACTCAGAAATTAGAATTTCTCCCGGAACCGTTTACTGATTTTATTTTCTCGATTGTTGGTGAAGAATTTGGATTTGTGGGTACTTCCGTGGTTTTATTTTTATTTTTATTGTTGATCCTGGAAGGATTTAAGATTGCCCGTCGTTGCCCGGATGAGGCGGGTGCATTACTGGCTGTTGGCATCACAACAAGTATCGGAATTTACGCATTTGTGAACGCAGGTGTCGTGAGCAATCTTTTGCCGACAAAAGGACTTCCCATGCCTTTTATAAGTTATGGAGGATCATTTATGATCACTACTCTGGCAGGTGTTGGAATTTTGTTAAACATCTCTCAATACAACGAATCGTCATTGGTGCGCAGGAGTAGCCATGCAAATACTATGAGAAGATCGAGGCGATGGGTTGGAAGATAAACCGATTCGAATTCATTTTGCCGGAGGTGGAACAGCAGGACATTTATATCCGGCTTTAGCAATCGCAAAAGAATTTAGAAATCGTTTCCCAAATTGCGAAATAGCATTTTGGGGCACCAAAAAAGGCATCGAATACAGATTGAAAGATCAACTAGGATATCGGCTTAATTTCATTAGAATCAGAGGATTTAAGCGTAACTTGACACTTGAAAATTTGCTAATTCCACTCGAGTTTATGGCTTCAGTTATAAATTTATTATTTCAATTCTTGAGGAAACGACCGGATTTGGTTGTAGGTTCCGGAGGCTACGTTAGCCTCCCGGTTGTATCTTCGGCAGTTACTTTAAGAATTCCGACTGCAATTCATGAGCAGAATAGCTTTCCAGGAGCCTCTACACGATTATTAGGCAAATGGGCAAAGAGGATTTACTTGACTTATGGATCTTCGGAGAAATATTTTAAGCACAAAGAAAAAATAAAAGTTTTCGGTAATCCCGTTAGACAGATTGATTCATCAGTAGATCCGTTTGTAGCATTACAAGAATTCGCTTTTGATTCAAGTAAAAAGACTTTGTTTATTTTTGGAGGAAGTCAAGGTGCTTTAAAAATCAATGAGTTAATGATTGAAATTGCACCTCAAATAATCCAAGAATGTGGCATTCAAATTATCTGGGCAACCGGTTCAAATCATTATAAGAAAATCGTGGAAACTTTTGGTGATCAATCCGGGATTAAGCTCTTCCCATTTATTCATCGAATTTATTCCGCTTATGCTGCCTGCAATCTCTGTATTTGCCGGGCAGGAGCTACAACAATTGCTGAATTAACTTATTTGGAAGTCCCGGCGATTTTAATTCCATTCCCCTATGCAACTGCCGGTCATCAAGAATACAACGCACGAGATTTGGAATCCAAAGGCGCAGCAATTTGTCTGTTGGAAGGCGATCTTGATGCAGACAAACTGTTCCAAACAATTAAAGAGACAATCAATGATGATGCAAAACTTTCAAAAATGAAGATGAATATGAAAAGTTTAGCGAGGCCAAATGCTGCTCATGACATTGTTTCTGATCTATGCAATACTCTCTTATTTAATTGATCAGATTGAAATATAAATTCGCAGAATGAAAACCAATCAATGGCGCCGTGATCCTGCTTTTCATGATTTAAGAAGAATGGTTCGCGGACTGTTGGTGAAAGATCGGTCATTGCAAAGATATACAACATATAAAGTCGGTGGTCTTGCAGATATTTATTTCGAACCGTCTGGTTGTGAGGATTTAAGTATTTTTATGAATTATGTGTCAAAAAAAAATATTCCATTTTTCATTATAGGTAAAGGCGCTAATCTCCTTATTAGTGACGCAGGTTTTAGAGGTGTTGTCGTTAATTTGCAAAAGGGATTCAAAGAATTGATCATCGACAATCTTACAGTAAAAGTTGGCACTGGAATGATTCTTTGGGATTTCCTCATTGAAATGAAAAAGAAGTGTTTGGGAGGATTGGAGAGATTGATTGGAATTCCCGGGACGATAGGCGGAGCAGTATACATGAATGCAGGAGCTTTTGGAAGTGAAATTTCAGATTGCCTAATTTCTGTGGATGTCATGGATTTAAACGGAAAAACAGACACTTTGCGAAAGGAAGAGATCCTATTTGGTTATCGCAAAGGATTTACCGATCCAGAGAAGATTACACTTGGAATAGAATTATTACTGAAACCGGATGATTGCCATAGCATAAGCAGAACTATGGATGAAATTTGGCAGCGAAGAAAAAGTAAACAACCATTGTCATATCCATCTGCAGGTAGTGTATTCAAAAGACCGCCAGGGAAATATGCCGGTGTATTAATCGAACAAACAGGGCTAAAAGGAATACGGGTTGGTGACGCGGTCGTCTCTACAAAACATGCAAATTTCATTCTCAACAAAGGAAGGTCGACTGCACAAAATATATATGATCTGATTCAGATTATTCGCGAAAAAGTCTATAAAAAATTTGGTGTCAAACTTGATTTGGAAAACCAATTGGTGGGCTGGAGTGATCGTGGTTTATTAAAGAATTTAGATTAAATCAAGGAGTTTTATCATGAAGAAAAAGATTAAGTTAATCCGTGGGGCTACATTGGTAGTCGTAATTATCGGGATGGTGTTTATTGTTTTGCAAATTAATAATTGGGTTGCGATTAGTGATACTTTTTCTTTACAAGCGATAGAAGTGAATGGTAACCGGCTTATCAAAACTGAAGATATATTAGGTCAATTTAATTTGGATAATGGGGTTAATGTTACAAATCTAAACCTAGCTAAAATCCAACAATCTATTGAGAAGCACCCCTATGTTAAAGCGGCATTGGTTTCCAGACGTTTACCTTCATCACTTCAAATTGATATTATCGAAAGGAAACCGGTCGCATATATCTCACAAAGCGGCAAGCCACTTTCTGCCACAGATAGAGAAGGCACGCTGCTTCCTTTAGGAACAGGAATTTTATTGGGAAGTTTGCCTGTAATTACTGGGATTGAAGATCTCCCAAACGACGTAGGAAAACTCATAAAAAGCGATCGTGTAACTAAAGCAATTGATTTGCTGATGTCAAATCAAAAGATAAGCACTGCCTATTATCAAAGTTTTTCTGAGGTTCATTATGATCCAAAAACAGGATATGTTTTATACTTCAATGATGGACGATTTCCTGTTTTATTTGGCCGCGAAAACTTCTCTAAAAAAGCAGAAAAAAATTTTATTTTCATAAATAAAATTAAAAGTGAAAACAGGTATAATAAACTTTCTTATGTGGATCTTCGTTTCGAAGATCAAGTTGTTGCTAATTTTAATTGAAATAAACTAATCAATACCAAAAAGGACTTTGATATGACTAGGAAAACATTTATTAACGATTCTTTAGATTTATTCAATAGTACGTTGGAAAAATCCAATGGAAATCGTCGGTCTGCCTACCCTGATGCATGGAGGCAATCAACTACTGGAAAGCCTTTGCGGAAAGACCGGGAATTGGGAGAAATCATTGTGGGTTTGGATATTGGTACAAATAAGATTGCAGTAATTGTTGCAGAAATCGATGAAATAGAAGGCATGAAAATCATCGGTGTTGGAGTTTCCCCTTCAGAAGGATTGCGAAGAGGGGTTGTGGTCAACCTGGATAAAACAGTTCAATCAATTGAAAAGTCAGTTAAAGAAGCTGAGTTGATGTCTGGTATTGAAATTGAATCGGTCTATGTTGGTATTGCAGGTGACCATATTCGAAGTATTAACAGCAGGGGAGTGGTTGCAGTATCCGGCGGGAATCGTGAAATCAGCGAAGATGACGTTCAAAGAGTCATCGATGCAGCTAAAGCGGTATCATTGCCGATTGATCGCGAAATTATTCATGTCATTCCCCAGGAATTTATTGTAGATGATCAAAGTGGTATTAAAAATCCAGTAGGGTTTTCAGGCGTTCGGTTAGAGGCGGAAGTTCATATTGTAACCGGTGCAGTAACTTCGGCTCAAAATATTTATCGCTGTGTCCAGAGAACCGGTTTGAAAGCCCGGAGCCTGGTGTTAGAGCCCCTGGCCTCGAGCTTTGCTGTATTAGGTGATGATGAAAAAGAAATAGGCATTGGTTTACTCGATTTGGGCGGTGGAACAACCGATATCGCATTAATTTTCGAAGGTAGCATTCGACATACTGCAGTCATCGGTCTTGGCGGAAAAAATGTCACGAATGATATTGCCCAGGGACTTCGAACTCCGATTGACAGGGCGGAAGAAATTAAATTGAAATATGGTTGCGCTTTATCCTGTAAGCAAATGAATGGTGAAACTATTGAAGTTCCGGGTGTCGGAGGTCGCTCTTCAACCATGGTCCCCAAATCAGTATTAACTGAAATTATTCAACCAAGAATCGAAGAAATACTAATGCTAGCAAAAAGAGAAATTCAAAGGTCTGAATATGCAGATTTTTTAAACGCCGGTATTGTTTTAACAGGTGGGGGTTCAATGTTGGAATCTATTGGAGAGTTAGCCGAACAAATTTTTGATACACCGGTAAAGCTAGGCATCCCCCAGGGATTCGGAGGTTTGGTAGGTCTTGCCAGATCACCTATCCATGCAACCGGAATAGGTCTCATTCATTATGGACTCACATATAAAAATGAAGATATGCAACTTGATGAGGGTGATGAGTCTGAGAATTTCCAATCAATACTAAGCTGGATGAAAAGATTAGTGAAGGATTTATTTTAGTAATTTTAAATTGGCTTAATAAATAAAGAGGTGATAAATGGACCAATTATCTTTTGGTTGGAAACTTGAAAATAATAAACTCGCAAACTTAGCGGAAGGAAATACAATGTCTATAGCAATAGATTACGATCAAGAAATTGAAGCAAAAGCCAGGATGAAAGTTATCGGGGTCGGCGGCGCCGGGGGAAATGCATTAAATCGAATGATAGAAGCTCAGTTGCAAGGAGTTGACTTTATCGCAATAAATACGGATACTCAAGCTTTGGAATCAAGTCATGCTGCCCATAAAATTCAGATTGGTAAAAAGCTGACGAAAGGGTTGGGAGCCGGTGCTGATCCTGAAATTGGCCGGCTAGCGGTCGAAGAAGATCGTGAGTCTTTAGCTGCAATAATTGCAGACACCGACATGGTCTTTATTACCGCCGGAATGGGTGGCGGTACAGGAACCGGGGCTGCCCCTGTGGTTGCTGAAATAGCGAAGGAAATGGGAGCCTTAACAGTGGCGATTGTTACCAAGCCGTTTCAGTTTGAAGGTGTAAAACGAGCGAAACGAGCATTAGAAGGAATAGCTAAACTAAGAGAAAAAATTGATACGTTAATTACTATTCCTAATCAACGACTGTTCTCAATTGTGCCAAAAGGCACCACGCTTCTTGAAGCCTTTAAAATAGCTGATGATATTTTATTACATGCAACCCAAGGAATATCTGATCTCATAACAGTGCCGGGATTGATAAATTTGGATTTTGCAGATGTTAAAACCGTAATGGCTGAAATGGGTTCTGCTTTGATGGGTACCGGACAAGCATCAGGACCAGACCGGGCACAAGAAGCTGCTACTATCGCTATTGCCAGTCCACTTCTTGAGGATATTTCTATGGAAGGCGCGAAGGGTCTTTTGATTAATATCACCGGTGGCTTAGACCTTACTTTGGACGACATAAAAAATGCAGCATCTGTTATATCCGAATCCGCAGGCTCTGAAGCAAATATATTCTTTGGAGCAATCATAGATGAAAAAATCAAAGATGAAATTCATGTAACTGTGATTGCAACAGGATTGGATGATGAGCTAAATAAGAATTATTCTGAGAATCAAAATCCTTTTCAAGATATTATTGGCGCAAGGCGTAAAGTCTTAGATATTCCCGCTTTTAAACGAAAAGAGGCAAAAGTATTTGAAGAAGAGATTTCTAATAACGGTGGCGATGAAGTAGATGTCTATGATATTCCGGCATATTTGCGCAAAAGGAAAATGGGCGAAACATCCTAATGATATTTGTTTTGAATATTTTTAAAAGGAAATTTTATCAAAACAAAGCTTAATTAATCACAATGATGGGATATTGCAAGAAGTACAAAAAAAAAGCGGAGAAATCCGCTTTTTTTTTGCATGCTAAAAATTGTTATGCTGCCTTTTGTACTTTCCCGGAACGAATACAAGAAGTACAAACAGTTAATTTTTTGACTTTACCTTCGATATTAGCACGAACTTTTTGTAGATTTGGTAACCATCTTCTTTTTGTTAAATTGTGAGCATGGCTTACATGGTTACCTGTTAAAGGGCCTTTGCCACAAATATCACATCTTCTTGCCATGTTAATTTCCTTATTTACTAAATCGGCAGTAAAAATAATATAAGGCTTTGTGAAAATCAAGAAAAGTTTAGTCACTTCAAAGAGTATAGAATTATTGATGAATTATGGTGTTAATGGTATTATTTTTTGCTAAACAGATACACTTTGGTATTGCTTAAAAAAATTTGTTTTAAGCATCCTGGTTTAGGTGGATGCTTTTTTTGTTGATACTCAATTTGGAAAGATAATGACTCAAAAGCGGATCGTTGTTGCATTAGGGGGTAATGCAATTACACGGGAATTTGAAGATGGCAATATTGCTCAGCAATTTGCTAATACACGCAGAAGTCTTATAGGTATTACTGAAATAATTAAAGATGGAAGCATACTGGCGCTTACACATGGTAATGGTCCCCAAGTTGGTAATTATTTAATAAGAGTTGAAGCGACAAGAGACAAGGTGACACCAATTCCCCTTGGTGTTATGGTTGCGGATTTATGTGGCGGTATGGGATATATGATTACCCAATCCCTACAAAATAAGTTAATTGTGCAAAATATAGCTAGAGAAGTTACTACAATTCCAGCCCAGGTTATTGTTGACAAAAATGATCCTTCAATTCTGAATCCCACCAAATTTGTTGGTAGTTTTTATAAAGAGGAGCAAGCAAAGAAGATTCAAAAAGAACGAAACTGGACTATGAAAGAAGACACCGGTAGAGGGTGGCGCCGGGTAGTCCCTTCACCGATGCCGATTTCAATTGTCGAAAAAGAAATAATAAAAGATCTTTTTGATAGGGGAGTGATCGTTGTTACAGTTGGGGGAGGCGGTATACCGGTTTACATTACCGAAGAAAAAACCTATGAAGGGGTTGATGCAGTTATCGACAAAGATTTGTCTTCGGCTGTGTTAGCTAAAGAACTCGAAGCAGATGAATTGCACCTTCTAACAGCAGTTGAGAAAGTAGCATTGAATTTCGGTACTCCAAGACAAGAATATTTAGATTCGCTTACCGTTGAGGAAGCAAAAATATATTTGAATGAATGTCAATTTCCTAAAGGAAGCATGGGACCCAAAATATATTCCGCGATTAATTTTCTAGAATCCGGAGGGAAAAAAGTGATTATCACTTCGGTCGAAAAGCATTTAGCCGCTTTAGAAGGAAGAACAGGAACTACAATTCATAACTAGGATTAATATCATTAATATGGAGGCTATTCGTGAAAATTCATGAATATCAAGCTAAAGAAGTATTGAAAAGATATGGAGTAGAAGTTCCCAGGGGAAGGGTCGCCTTTACTGCTTCAGAAGCAAAAGCTATTGCTGAAGAACTTGGCGGAAAAGTCGTCATAAAAGCTCAGATCCATGCAGGCGGCCGTGGAAAAGCAGGAGGTGTAAAACTGGCTAAATCTCCCCAAGAAGCGGAAAAAATTGCCTCTGAAATTCTTGGGAAAACCTTAATCACACATCAAACCGGCCCCGAAGGTAAAAAGGTTCGTAAAATATTGGTCGAAGAAGCAATGGAAATTGAACGTGAGTTTTACGCAGGGATTGTATTAGATCGTTCCGTTTCAAAGTTTGTTTTCATGGCCAGTACTGAAGGAGGAGTTGAAATTGAAAAGGTTGCTGAAGAGACACCGGAAAAGATCCTAAAAGAATATATCGATCCTGCATTAGGTCTTCAGCCCTATCAAACCAGGAAGATCGCATTTGGACTAGGATTAACGGGTAGCCAGTTTAAAAATTCCTTTCGGTTTATTTCCGGTCTTTATAAAGCAGTATCAATAGTAGATGCTTCTCTTGCAGAAATAAATCCATTGGTAGTAACCAAAGACGGTAGAGTTTTAGCGCTCGATGCAAAAATTGATTTTGATGATAATGCACTTTATCGGCACCCGGATTTGGCGGAGATGAGGGATATTTATGAGGAAGAATCCCTGGAGGTTGAAGCGAGAAAATATGATCTCAATTATATAAAACTTGATGGTGAAGTAGCTTGCATGGTTAACGGGGCTGGCTTGGCTATGGCGACAATGGACATAATAAAATTAGCGGGTTCATCACCTGCTAATTTCTTAGATGTGGGTGGCGGTGCAAGTGCGGAAACGGTTGAAAATGGCTACAAAATTTTACTGGCTGATTCAAATGTAAAAGCTGTATTAATTAACATTTTTGGCGGAATCGTGCGTTGTGACAGAGTCGCAAAAGGTGTAATCCAAGCTTCCAGAAATGTTGAAATCAATGTACCGGTTGTGGTTCGGTTGCAGGGTACAAATGCAAAGGAGGCAGAAGATATTTTAAATCAGTCGGAATTTGAATTTATCGTGGCAAATGATTTTAAGGATGCGGCAGAAAAGGTAGTTGCAGCCATAGGCTAATTCTAGAAACATGTATTTATTTAATAATGATAAAAGATCTTCGGAGGCAATAAATTGAGTATTCTGGTGAATAAATCAACAAGAGTCGTTGTGCAAGGAATTACCGGCGGCGAAGGTTCTTATCACACAAGCCAAATGGTTGAATATGGAACCAATGTAGTTGCCGGCGTAACGCCAGGTAAAGGGGGGCAACTTTTTCAAGAAAAAATTCCAGTTTATAATACGGTTACTGAAGCGGTTGAGAATGAGGCTGCAAATACGTCCATAATATTTGTTCCTCCTGCTTTTGCCGGGGATGCAATTATGGAAGCGGCAGATGCAGGAATTCGATTGATCGTTTGTATTACAGAAGGCATACCAACTTTAGATATGGCCAGGACCAAACAATATTTGGCATCAAGAGCAACCAGATTAGTTGGGCCAAATTGTCCGGGAGTTATTACTCCTGGTGAATGTAAGATTGGGATCATGCCGGGATTTATCCATACTCCCGGTGAAGTTGGTGTTGTGTCAAGAAGTGGTACCTTAACATATGAAACTGTTCACCAACTTACTATCTTAGGTATCGGACAATCAACCTGTCTTGGAATTGGGGGAGACCCGATTATCGGGACTAATTTTGTTGATGCACTCAAGCTATTTCAGCAAGATGAAAACACAAAAGCTGTTGTGATGATTGGTGAAATTGGCGGAACCGCTGAAGAAGAAGCTGCCGAGTATGTAAAGCAACATATGACTAAGCCGGTGGTTGGCTTTATCGCAGGGAGGACAGCCCCACCGGGACGCAGGATGGGTCATGCAGGCGCTATAATATCCGGTGGTAAAGGCACAGCAAGTGAAAAAATGGCAGCGCTTGAAGCAGCCAATATTCATGTTGTTGAAAGTCCGGCAGAAATAGGTTCAACAATGAAATCAATTTTAAATTGATAATTGCCAATGCCGAACTTTGGCTTACCATTTTTTTTGGCGATAATTAGTACGAAATATAAATAATAAATG
>JADFJB010000041.1 GCA_022566355.1 candidate division KSB1 bacterium | reverse complement strand
TAATTTTTATGAGAATTATGGCAATTTGGACAAAGCATTGAAATATTTTGAAGACGATTTAAAATTGACAAAAGAACTCTATGAAGCCAATCCACAAAATGTAGGATTTAAAAACGGCTTGGCAATATCGTTCGAAAAACTCGGATCTACGCACACCTCCCTCGGCAATTTGGACAAAGCATTGAAATATTTTGAAGACGATTTAAAATTGACAAAAGAACTCTATGAAGCCAATCCACAAAATGTAGGATTTAAAAACGGCTTGGCAATATCGTACTCTAAACTCGGATCTACGCACACCTCCCTCGGCAATTTGGACAAAGCATTGAAATATTTTGAAGACGAGACAGTATTATTTGAAGAACTCTATGAAGCCAATCCACAAAATGTAGGATTTAAAAACGGCTTGGCAATATCGTACTCTAAATTGGGATTGTTTTATAGGGATGAAAAAGAAGAACAAAATAAAGCCTTTGAGTACTTTCAAAAAGCAAAACGATTATGGGACGCCTTAGTGCAAGACTTCCCATCTTATATTAAGTTTTTGCAATATCGGGATAAGATAAACAAAGAGTTAGATAATTTTAAAGAGAAATGATTAAAAAGAATACATCAAATAGAATAATGACTTGTCACAAAAGAAACGCGTGCGAGCATTCGCGCTTGCCGCTACCGAGTCTTAATGGTGAAGACAATTATATTATTACAATAGGGACGCCAACTTACCTAAAAAAATATAACAATAAGGATCCCAAGATGGGGCATGCAGTTGCAGCGGAAATGGACCTTGTAAATCAGCGACTAACCGGCTCTGAGGCCGAGAAAGCTACTATACTCCCGATTCTTAGAAATGGCTCAGAAAAGACATCTCTACCGCCGTTATTAGTAAAGAAAGTGTATGCTGATTTTCGAAAAGATGAGTTTTACTTTCTCAGCCTCTTTAAACTATTACTGACAATACATAAGGTTCCTTTCACACATCCAGGCGTTATTGATTTGTTAACAAAATTGGAACCAAAGCAATTTGGATAGTTGTATGTGGTGAACTAGCGCTTATGGTTTCTGCCGGTTCTACAGATGGTCGAGCCTAACAGTTGCTCAAGCTGACAAAAACGCTCCAGCGCTCTCTTCGATCTTGAAGAATTTTGAACTGCATTCGGTTTGAATTGATACTCTAAACAATCAACGGCTTCCCATGTCCCAGATTATCCGGAATCTCAGCGAATTCTTTCACCACTGTAAACAACGGCTCAAAATCCTTGAATTAATTGCCAATTAATCCATCTGTGAAAACAACAATCTCAACGACACTACTAATTATTTTTTAGACAGTTTTTTATATTCGCCATATCCTTCCTTTTCTAAATCTTCTTTTGGAATAAAGCGCAGTGAGGCTGAATTTATGCAATAACGTAATCCTGTCGGTTTAGGTCCATCGTTAAACAGATGTCCAAGATGAGAATCCGCATGTTTGCTTCTCACTTCCGTCCTTTTCATAAAAAGACTTCCATCTTCAATCTCGATAATATTTTCGAGATTAAATGGTTTTGTAAAACTTGGCCACCCCGTACCGGACTTAAATTTATCTCGTGAACTAAAAAGCGGTTCACCGGAAACTATATCGACATAAATTCCTTCTTTTTTATTGTCCCAATATTCATTATTAAATGGCCTTTCCGTACCATCTTGCTGGGTCACTCTATATTGTAATGAAGTCAATTTCTTTTTCAGCTCCGTATCCAAAGGTTTATTGTAAGTATTATTGTTACTTTGGATATTCAAATCTTCTCCCCATATCATTTTTATATAATTATCACGACCGGAATCAGATCTATATGATTTATATCTTGTAGGGTTCTTTTTGTAAAAATCGTGATGGTATTCTTCCGCTTCAAAGAAAGTTGACGCATCGAGAATCTCTGTGACGATGGGTTTATTAAATCGCCCGGATTTTTCCAGCGCTATTTTCGACTTTTCCGCTAATCCTTTTTGTTCGTCGGAATGATAAAAAATGGCTGCTTTGTATTGTGACCCCCTGTCAACAAACTGTCCACCATTATCTGTTGGATCGATTTGCATCCAATAAACATCTAGAAGTTCAGTAAACGTAATTTTATCAGGATCATAAGTTATCTGAACAGCTTCCAGGTGGCCTGTTTTCCCGGAAGTTACTTGTTTATAGGTTGGATTTTCTTTATGTCCACCCGTATAGCCTGGTACTACTTTAAGAACACCTGCCAAATTTTCATAAGGTGGCTCCATACACCAGAAACGTCCACCTGCAAATGTTGCTTTTTCGAACATTGTATTTTTTTCACCGCTTATGCTTTGAGCTTTTTGAGCATTATTGTATTTTTTATTCAAAGCAAATGCACTTATAGCAAATAACACTATCAGTGTGATTATTCCAAAAATGGCTTTCATAATTTTCACCTCATTAATTTTTTAACATGCATTACCAGATATAACAGTTAACAGGAACTCAACATTTCACAATTCTTAAAGTTTCCATTAGTCTTTTTTGAGAGCAAGAAATCAGTAATCAATTGCTCAACCTCTATCCTCTGTAAAGTTTTGTGCAAGACCAAACAATTAATTTGTTTTCCTATTAAACAAAAAAGACTTCACAAAACTATCACCATAAAATAAAAAATTAGTTAATAATTAATTAACCCTACTTAATCAACGGCCTCCCGTGCGCCAGGTTATCCGGGATCTCTGCAAATTCCTTCACCGCTGCGAATAACGGATCAAAATCCTTGAATAAATTGCCGATCAAGCCATCGGTGACATCGCTGCGCAATTCCGGATGTTTCTCAAATAAAGTTCGAAAGCTGAATTCTTTGTCATAAAATGCATAGACCAGTTTGCGCATGGCTTCGATGCCCTGGCAAAGTTTTTCGCCATAATCAACGAATTGATGCGCTGAAACATCGTTTTTCGCAAGAGCTGCGTCCACTGCATCCGCCGCCAGTTCCCCACTTAGCAGGGCGAGCAGAAGTCCGGAAGAAAACACAGGATCGAGAAAGGCGAAGGCATCTCCGGTCAGGATTAAACCGTCACTGGCACAATACTTCGAACGATAGGAATAATCGCCGGTAATTCTAAAAGGGCAGTCCTGTTTTCCTGCAGCAAGATGGTCTTCAATCCAGGCATTTTTTTTAATTTCATTATTGAAAATGATCTCAGGATCTCGCGTTTCTTTGTATACGTAATCCTTATCTGCAACAATTCCGACACCCACCAAATCATCCGGGAGCGGAATATACCAAAACCAACCTTTTTCCGGCAGGTAAGCAATGGTTGTTGCGCCTTCGTCCAGGCCCGGGTCACGTTTGGCGCCTTTGTAATAAGTCCAGATCGACACTTTTTTGAGATTTGGGTCATCGATTCGCCAACCATTCCGAACAATCGACAGGCTATCACGCCCACTGGCATCTATGGTCATTTTTGCTTTGAACTGCTGCATTTCGCCTTTAGAATTCTGCGCCTTCACACCGCTAACCTGGCCATTTTCCCGCAGGAGGTCTTTTACTTTCATGGCTTCGATAACTTCAGCGCCCTTTTCGCGAGCATTGTCGAGAAGCATCAGATCAAACTCACTGCGAACTACCTGCCAGGTGGTGGAAGCATCATGATCGAAATGCTGGAAGAAGTAAAATGGCGCAGACACTTTGCCATTGGTATTGATAAATTGAACGCTGAATTTTTTAGTGAAATGGGACTGTTTCATCTTGTCGATTAAACCGAGCCGCTGCAACGGAAAATAACAATAAGGGATCATGGACTCGCCAATCTTGTAGCGGGGAAATCGCTCCTTTTCCAGAACCAGAACATCCCGGCCGTTCTGTGCCAGTAAGGCAGCTGCCGTAGATCCGGCCGGACCCGCGCCGATTACGATGGCATCAAATTGCTTATCGGTTTTCATCAAATTTGTCTTTGGGTGGCAATATTTCGACGACACTGGCCAGGGATAAATCCTGAAGGTTTCGAATTTGATTTACCCGGCCAAACAATAAATGGGAACCCTGCAGATTTAGGGATCGATTGATCATTTCGTCAGAGTTTATTTGGAAATAACCTTTTGGTTTACTTTTGTATTCGACCAGATACTTTTCCAAAATTGATCCGAGGGGAGTATATGAATTACGGATTTCCATTCTTGCCGCATCGGGGAAAAGAGCCATATTAATTTCAATCGCACCGAATTCGACTATTTTACGATCTTCTCTTAAAAGGGAGACTCTCCTCAGTATGGAATTGCCATCTTCGATGAATTCGATTAAATCCAGGTGAATTTTTTGCCGATGGTGATTTTGTAAGACACTAGTCATATCTTCATTGTGGTACAATAACTGACGGTACGGATCTGGGATTAAGTCCGGTTCGATGAAAGTAAAGGTGGGTAGTTTAATTTCACTTCTTTTGTAAAATTCACCTAATGGATATAAGCCATCGTGTTGGGTGTTTGCTTCGATCATAGATTTATTGTTACCTGATAACTAACCTGGATAATTCATGAACCTTATCACTGTTTTTCGAGATAAGAACATTTCACCATCTTTAATGTTTAACATTCAGCTTTTTCATATGTATGGAAATAGATCCCGTCGAGGAGGCTGTTGCAGAATGCATCCACAGATGATAAAAATTGTCATCCTGAGCGTAGCGAAGGATCTCTGAAATGTCATAAACCCAATAAAATCAAGAGATTCTTCACTTCGTTCAGAATGACATTTCGCCAGATATGTGTATTCTGCGACAGCCTGCGCGGCGGGATGACAGTTTTGGAAGTTTTAATTTTTAACCATGATTCATACCTCTTGGTTCTCTGTGTACTCTGCGATTAAATTTTCAATTTTGTACCTGAAAACATCTAATGTTAACTTAAACACTTTATTCTTCTTTAATTTTTCCTTCGATCAATTTTAATCGTTTTGGAAAACGCCCGGCCAATTCCAGGCTATGAGTTACAACGATCAAAATATTTTGTTCCTCCCGATGTAATTCGAACAATAGATCGGCGATGGCATTCGCATTGGCGTGATCCAAATTCCCGGTTGGCTCATCACACAACAACATAGTTGGCTGATTGATGAGTGCCCGGGCAACGGCGACACGCTGTCGTTCTCCGCCGGAAAGTTCTGCAGGAAGATGATCCAGGCGGTGGGACAACCCAACCTTGTTCAGTAAGTCTTTAGCCCGACTTTCGTAATCATGGCCGTTGGTTTTAAAGGCCAATGTTGGGATCAGGACATTTTCCAAAACCGAATATTGAGGCAGCAAGTAATGATCCTGGAAGATAAATCCTATACTTTTGTTCCTGAACTTTGCAAGTTCCGGTTCAGATAATTCAAATGGTTCCTGCCCGTTAATTTTGAGTTTCCCTGATGTGGGAGTGTCCAAAGTTCCAATAATATGTAATAATGTACTTTTCCCCGATCCGGACGGCCCTGTGACTACTGCAGCAGACCCTCCCGACATTTCCAGAGAAACATCTTGAAGGACATTTACGGTATGGCTTCCCGTGTCAAATTGCTTGCACACATTTAAGACATTCAGAGAAAGCTTTTCTAATTGATCTGACATTAATCCTCTAAATTTTTAATGACTATCTGTTTTAGCACTCATTTTATCTTTTTCAAAAGCACTTAAATACTGCTCAAAAACTGCTAATGTGTCTTCTGCCATGCGATCATCAGAAAAATATTTATGAACAGCTTGCTTGCCTTTTTTACCCATTTCATTTTTATGGTCAGGAAAATCTATTATCTTTTGAATTCCTTCAGCTAAGTCAACAGTTGAACCCGGTTCAACCAGAAGTCCACCTTCTGTCGCTTCAATAATCTCCGGAAAAGCGCCATGCCTGGGCTGCACAACCGGAACGCCATTGGCCAACGCTTCCAAGACGAACAGACCCTTTGGTTCTTTGTAAATCGTTGGAACAGAAAGCACATCGATACTATTCAAAAACTCTATTTTTTGTCTTCGATCCACTTCACCACAGTATTCAAAGTCTTCGGATAAATCCAAAGATTGGATCTTTTTTCGAATGTCTTCAAAATACACATGATCTTTCTTACCCAGGTAACCCGCTGCTTTTAACTTAATTTTCAGGTTCTTATTTTTCGTTGATAATTGATGAAAGGCCTTCACCAATTGATGCAAACCTTTTTCCGGGCAGATCCGGGCAAGGTAACCTATCGTGAAAACGC
Source organism: candidate division KSB1 bacterium (assembly GCA_022566355.1). Classification (NCBI taxonomy): domain Bacteria; kingdom Pseudomonadati; species Candidatus Zhuqueibacterota bacterium. The sequence goes on along the minus strand of JADFJB010000041.1, from coordinate 28,558 downwards.
CATCTTCAAGATTTTTTTGTTGATCTCCATGGCCTTGAAGTTTAATGCCTAGTTTGACTTCATGAATTTTTTCCAGCGCCACATCCAGGTAGTCGGCCATGAATTCGGTGTAATATTCAGATGTGGCAATAAATCCATCCACATCTTTGGAGTTATCCCTGATTAAATTGAAAGCTTGTGTTTTGTACGGTTCGATCAGATCATCAAGAAAAATATCTTCTCCTTGCATCGCGCAAAGCACCGGGACATGCAATTCCTGTTTCAGATATTTGGCCACCCCGACAAACATCGAATTGGTCAATTGAATAATATCCGGTTGGTAAGACTCTTTTAACCATTTTGCCAGTTTTCGCAATTCTTTATTAAACTTACCTTCTTCGCCTTTTAACATTGAAATTGTTAATTCACCCAATTCTTTCGCATCCGTATTTGAACTAAATCGAGAAATCCAATTGAGCAGCGCAGGGGAATCCAACAGCTTATCCAAAAATTCGGGTGTTTTGCGAAATATTGCCGATTTCTGCTGTAAATAAATATTGATTCCACCAAAGAAAATTCGATCGATGCTGACACTTTCCTCGTCAGTTCTGATCGGGGTATAAGTCGGAATCAAGGCGACATCATGCCCTTTTCTAATTAATGCGGCTGCCAGGGTATTATCGTGAATACAACTACCACAATACATCCCCGCTGCTCCGGCTGATATGTATGCGATTTTCATGGAATTATACTATTAACTCAGTAAGGGTTTTTCAATTCTTACTATTCTCATAAAATGTACTGGAAATCCGAATTTCAAATCTCTAAATCCTAAACAAATTACAATGAAATAAATAACAAACTGTTTGTAATTACTGTTAATTAACCTGATCTATCCATAAAAATTGTCACTGGTTTATAAAACTGTCATTCCCGTCCCGCCCAGGCGGGACGGGGGTGACATTTTAGGGGGTTCTCGGACAGCCTGAAAACATTAGGATGATATTTTGGGTAGTACTCGGACACCCTGAAAGCATTCGGTAACGACACCCTGCAGCATCCTGCGCGACGGGATGACATTGGAAGTTTTAAGCTTAAAAACATGATTCATGAATAATCCAGGTTAATTAATTTAATTATTTAATAGTATCATATAATATTATTTGGTTTAAACATTGTTATTTTGAAACTAGTTATTCGGATTTATTGTTTCCATCCTAAAATTATCAGTTATATTTAACAGTCATCGTTAGTTGGTTCCAGGAAAAAATCGTTTAAGCCGACCATCTTCCGGTGGCTTGGTAACCAACGAACCAACTACCATTGCTAAGGCAGATACAACCAACATAACGCCAACCGGCATCATTCCACTTTCCGCAATGGTGTAACCCGGATTCTCCCAACCTTGTTTAAAAAAGTATATCCAAAGAATAACAACACTACTAATCGAAGCCAATGCGCCGTATTTAGTGCTTCGCTTCCAAAAAACGGCTGCAACAACCACCGGCAATAAAGATGCAAAACCGGTGAATGACCACACCGCCAATCTGAAAATACTTCGTTCCATTACCAGTGACAAAATATAGGTAATCCCAATAATAAAAAAAACAAAGGCTCGTCCAAACAATACTTGCTGTTTTTCACTCATTTTATTATGGAAACCATAATGCCTGACAATATCCTGGGTGAACATGGTTCCTAAAGCGAGGGTCTGCGAATCCAACGAAGACATGATGGCGGCAAACACACCGGCAGCTAACAGTCCACCTAAAAAGCCCGGGGCGTACAACGCCACCATTCTTATTAAAACAGAATTCCCCTCGGCGCCTTGCAGATCAGGAAAATCGATATTGCCAAATATCCCCAGTAATACGCTGGGTATCCATACGATTAAAATGCATAGCGGGTAAAACATGATCGTGTAACGAAAGGTCTCTGCCCGTTTAGCTGTAAGCCAATGCATAAATAAATGCGGAAACATCGCAGTCGAAACAGGAATTAGTGTATACGTTAATAACTTAAGTGGTTGGATATGTTCACCCTGGATGAGTAAATCAGGATTGGATTTTGAAATGGTTGCTATGGCAGTTGATAGGCCGCCTAATTTATTCACAATAACAACGAAAGATACAGCTCCTAAAATCATAAATACCAATGTTTGAAATGTATTTACCCAGGCGGTTCCTCTTGCTCCGCTATAAGTTACATACATCATAACCACCAGACAAACCAGCAGTCCTCCTACCCAGGCAGGAATCTGATCATTGGTAATAAGGTTCAAGGTGATGCCACCTCCCATGACACCAATCAACAGGTAAGGAATAACCAATGCCACCAGAACTATGAATAGTAACAAACCAAGTCCATCAGAGCCCCATCGATCACGAAAATATTGAACCTGGGTTAAATAACCAAATTTCTTTCCCAATGCCCACAATCGTGTACCTATGAAAAAAAACACAGTTGGAATCACCAATGCAGAAGATGAAGCCAGCATTGCAAAAACGCCGATACCTACCCGATAGGCTTCTCCGGAAGCCCCAAGAATTGCGAATGCTGTCATATTGGTGCCAAAAAGGGACATCAACAATATAAAAGGACCAATACTTCTGCTGGCGACAAAATAATCTTCACTGGTGCTTTTAAAAAACCTATGGCTGAGAACTCCAATGAGCAGGACGAGAATTAAGTAGGAAAAAATAACCGCAATGATCATTATTCAGATTCCTTCTCTGTAGGCGTCTCAAGATGTTTAGGCCAGAAATACTGCACTGCAATAACCATTAACAAGGAAGCTGCAAAGCACAAAAGGATATGGTAGAACAGGCTAACCGGAATGCCTAAAACCAAATTTGAATTATTCCGTAACCAGAAATCATTATGCAGTAAATACAAAACGAACAATGACAAGAACAACATCCACGAGGGTATTGTTTTTTTCATAGGTGAACTCCGAGTTAATCTATTAGGTTCTTCCGGCGTTACGTTAACTGGCTTTATTATGTAACCATATCTATTTTTTTACAATAAGTTTAGCTTCGTGTCATTGCGAGGAGTGCCGTCCCGCCTGGGCGGGACGACGAAGCAATCTCCCGCAATTACCGAAGGAGATCGCCACGTCGCGGAGTTAATCCTGAGCGTAGCCGAAGGGCTCGCGATGACGCTTGTTTATTGAAAAATCAAACTGATAAGAATTTTTTCTAAATACTCCAATCTGCAGAGAGGTAAAGTGATCTCGGATTTGCAGGGATCACTGATCCCGACCCAAATCCCCGCATTTCATATTCTTTATTGGTCAAGTTTTTAAAATTCAGACCGAGCCTCATTCCTTTGTAATTATAAAAAACCGTGGCATCAATAAGTAGATAAGAATCAATTTCAAACGCATTGTCCTCAGAAATATACTGACTACTTAAATATCGACCTCCGGCGCCAATGCCAACTCCATTTCTGAATTCTTGCGTGACCCATAAATTTAGAATATGATTCGGAACAAAAGCAGGTTTGTTACCACTACGATCAATAACCAGAAATATCGGGTTAAAGCTTTGATCAAATCCCACAATAGACAGCTCGCCAAATTCTGTTAATTCTGCATCTGTATATGCATATGAAAATAGCGCTACCATATTTCTATGCGGCTTAGCCATCACCTGGAATTCAATGCCTCTAGACCGCTGGCTTCCTATCTGTTGTGTAACGCCATTATCATCCGGAATGGCTATGTTGTCCTTTTCCAGTTGGTAAAAAGCTAGCGTTGCATTTAGTTTATTTTCAAATAATCGTTTTTTTACTCCAACCTCAAACTGGGTACTTTCTTCCGGTTTTCGATCTCCAATAACCCTGCTGGAAGGTGGTGCAAACGCTTTTCCAGCATTGCCATAAAAGGATATCGAATGAATAGGCGAATAGCCAAATCCGAACATGGGACTGAATTTTTTATAGCTTCGCTCAGTCATATTGATTTTTTCGTCGAAATTAATCACATCATACCGGCCGCCTGCAAAAACAATACAGCGATCTAAAAAAGAAATTTTGTCGACAAAATAAGGAGCATAGACTGTGCTGCGGGCATCCCCTTTTTCACCTTGAAGTGGAAAAAGCGGTATACGCGGATCAAACGTTTCAACAGGATTAAACAGATCGATTCCTGGCAATAAAGAGGCAAGTAAAGTGAAATCATCAGTCAATCTACTGACTTCAAAACCGGTTAATAATTTATGTTCAATGGATCCGGTTTCGAACGAAAATAGTGCTTCAAGTTGATTACCGAGTAGTTTTTGCCGGTCTCTAAGTTCTAGAAGAAATCGATTCACGCTCGTATTTGAAGGAGATGTCTGAAAAGCCCCGTCAATAAGGGTTCCCTTTGAAACCCAATCCAAATCCGTAAAATACGTTCTGCTCTGAATTGAAATAAAATCATTAATCTTAGTATTAAAATCAATTTGAACCCTGGAAATTTGCTGTTCTGATTGATCTACTGGTGACTGGTAAGAATTAGTCCTTGGTACATCTGGAATGATTCCTCCTTCGGATTGAAAAAGCAGGGGCAATCCGGAATCAGGCCGATAACTACTCCTAACATATTCATAATTAGCCGTCAATATACTGCGATTCCCGATTCGCAGAGTTAGTGCCGGATTTATACTTTTATTGTCATTCGATTTATTATCGCGATAATTATCAGATTCTTGATACAAAGCGTTCAACCGAAATGCAAGATTCATCGATGGTTTGTAAACATTCAGATCTGCAGTACCTCGGAATGTTGCATAATTGCCATAGGAGCCTGAAAACCGCGAAAAGTTGACAAACATGGGTTTTTTTCGAACAAGGTTTACGGCGCCGGATAATGGATTCCCGCCGTATAAAAACGCACTGGGCCCTTTTAGTACTTCGATGCGCTGAACATTGTATAAATTATAGAAAGAAACTTCCGGTTCTGCCGTTCCATCAGTTAGTACCAAACCATTGGTTAGCGAATCAAAACCCCGAATGAGAAAATAGTCAGTCGTGCCAAAATTGGATTGAATATTTACACCACTTATATTCTTTAGAGCATCACCCAGAACAATTCCATTCTGACTGGAAAATGTGGCGCTGGTTACAACTTCTACGCTGGCAGGGGTTTGTTGAATAGAAATAGGTACTTTTGCAGCAATAGAATTATAGATCGGGAATTTTGATACTCTTTCCGCTTCAACCACAAGAGAATCTTTTAGCGCGTATGATTTGATTTCTTCTTCCTGACCAAAAACCAGCGAAGTCATTAACAATATTACAAAACCGATAGATAAATATTTAATCATTCTTAACCTCTTTTTAAAAACAATTTTTTACTAAAAATTTATTATTACGATCTAAAGCTAAGATCCGGAAACATCCAAACAAATCATTTCACTTTGATTTCTTAAGAATAATTTACCACCGGCAAGAGTCGGCATGGTCCAACATTTGCCCTTTAACATTTGCACACTAGCCTTTTCAATGTATCTACTCGGATTTGCCTCAACCAAAGCCAGCTTGCCACGTTCACCCAATACAAAGAAGTGGCCGTCAGCAAAAAGTAAAGAGCCTTTCTGAAAGCCCCGGGTTTTCCACATTTCTTTGCCGTTGGTTGAATCTATACATTTCAGCATAGAATTGTCAAATCCATAGATATACTTTCCATGCAATACCGAAGAATTAAAATGATTTCTCATGACACGTTTGCGCCAAACCGGTGAGGCTATGAATTTACCATCCTTTCCTTTTATTTGCAGCACTGTTGCTCCAACGCCATAGTTGGTCGAAATAAATACCTTATCCGGAGCAATAAAAATTGGGATGGCAATATTCGCATCAAAATCCGTTCTCCATTTGTAACGCCAGAGAAGTTTACCATCTACGGGTGAAATGCCATGAAGCCCACTGGCGCTAAAAAAGAGAATTTGCCTGCTACCATTGACATCAATTGCAATGGGTGAAGAATAACCGGGCCGATCCGAATGAGAAGTCCAGATAACCTGACCGGTAATTTTATCAAATGCCGCATATGCGAATTCTTTTCCGGCAACTTCAACCAGGAGTTTATTATCTTCAACCAAAGGAGAGGATGCATATCCCCATCTGGCTACCCTGCCGCCGAATTCCTTAACAAGATCATGCCCCCATACTTTTTTGCCATTCTCAACATTTACAGCATGGAGATTGCCCTTCCCGCTAATGGCATATACCAGTTCCCCATCGACGGTTGGACAAGACCGCGGGCCATTTCCTTGATCATTATAAAGGCTGCTACCAACTTCATAACGCCACAACTTCTTACCGCTTTGCACATCTAAACAGAATAAATACTCATGGCGACCTTCCGCCCACATGGTAAAAAGCTTGCCTTTAGAAATTGAAATAGCGGAATAGCCATCGCCAGCTTTAGTTTTCCAAATTAATTTTGGGCCATTGTCGGGCCAATTTTTTATTAACCCGGTTTCAGATGAAATGCCATCCCTATTAGGTCCTCGGTATTGTGACCAATCATTTTTTACATTGCCATCTATTCCAGTATCTGGCAGAAATGTACTTCCCAAAAGGGCAATAAACAGAAAGATACTAAAAAACATAAATAGGTTGTTTTGAATCTTAATTGTCATTCACCACTAATCCATGTTTAAGATTCGTTTGCTAGAAATGCCATCCCAATTTTTCCCACGCCATGCGGCCTGTCATCTATTCTTACAGCACCTGGAGACAATTCAACAGAGAATATAAAATTGATTCCGGAATAATTGGTAATTTTTATTCATTTTAATAATTGTATAAAGTTACTTAAATTTTTGACTGCATCGAAAAACAAATTTTCGATGAGAGAAAATTCCAAATATATATTAAATAAAACACAAAACTCAATTACGAATGATCAAAATCCTTAAAGCTGAGTTTGTGATTTCGTAATTTGAATATTGGAATTTGTTTGTTTTTGGCAATTGCTATTTGTTATTTCATTTGCAAAAATCATTCACCTTCTTTGATGAAAGACATCATATCAACAGGATTCGAACTTTCAAACACGGATTTGGGTAATTTATCAAAAACGGCAATATCAGAATGTTTGTTTCTACCGCGATCATCGGATATCATTATGTCGCCATGTTTTTGCCAGTTCTTCCATACCCCGGTGAAGCGCGGTTCCTGGTCTGATGCTTTCGGAAAATACGACCATTGAGTTACCAGATAGGTTTCTTTATCCACACAAACTTCGTATTTATTTTGCGGAGTTTTACCAACATCTTTGAAAGTTAACTGCAGCATATGTGCATCTCTGCCGTCTTCAGTTTTGCCCTCGCCGTTATATGTTAAAGTGACTCCTGAATCCTTTAATTTATACGGCATAAAAACCCAGTAAGAATCATTGATCCATGCTGCCAAACCCTGGTCTAATCTTTTTGCTAACGAATCAGGATTTGTGATCTCAACACCTTTTTCCCAGACTTTACCTTTCATCGTGTGTATATTCATCAAAGTTACGCGATCACGTGCTTCCACCCTTATGTCTCCAGTCCATTTATCCCACACATGCATCCTACGGCCAAAGAACTTCCAGGTAACATACCGGGTATTATCCCAATTCTTCCGTCCGCCCAATTCTTGCATAACTCGATCAGCAATCTCAATGGCAGATTTATCAGATCCTTCCAGATCAAAGCCTTCCATTGGCGGATTGGCGGAATTTTGGGCTAGTGTAAATTGCGGATTTGCCAGCGTTAAAGAAACCACCCCGATTAAAATCACAACAAATTGAAGATAGGGATTTCGCATCTGTTCTCCTCCCAGTTAAGTTGATTGATTTAGTTAATTGATTTCTTTGGATCTCTTAAGTATATCGTGTATTTTTATATTGGTCATCGTAAAACAAGGGTAATAATCCATCCACACGTAACAAACCCTTACGGGTTAACTTAATTTCAGTTTCATCAAAATCTAATAATTTGTCAGATTGAAGCTTTTGATAGATTGAGTTGAATTCAGATAAAACATCGACGTTAAATTTATTGTAAAAATAGGAAAGATCGATCCGACCGGATTTTGTTTGCAGAATGAGTTCCCGAATTAATCTATCCCGAACTGTTGTTGGAAACACCCGGTTTATCGGCAGCTTGCCTTCTTTTAATTTCTCAACATATTCATTCCAATTGGATGTATTTTGATAATGAATGCCACTCAAATGGCCGAAGGATGCGACTCCTGTCGACAACATATCACTGCCTTGCCAAAGGGCATCCCGATAAACAAATGAAACGTCCTTATTCTTTTTAACCAAAGTATAAGCGCTGGAAATTTCATAACCGGCCTTGATTAACTCTTCAATGGCATAATCGTGCCACTCTCTTTTGGTTTCCCAATTGGCTACTAATACTTTGCCGTTTTCCTCCATTATCTCTTTCGAATACACTGTATTAAATGGCAATTCCATTTGGTAAATTGTTACGCTGTCAGCATCATAATCGACGGTTTGTTGGACCGTATCTTTCCAGGTGTCCCAGCTTTCGCCAACCATCCCCGCGATCAAATCAATATTCACCTGGTCAAAATCCAACTCTTTAATCCACGGAGATACCCTGAAGATTTCCTTTACTAAATGTGCCCTGCCATTCTCCTGAAGAATATTATCGTTAAAATTTTCAATACCTAAGCTTAATCGCGTTACACCAATTTCTTTGATAGCTTCCAATTTGGTTTGTGTTAGGGTTCCCGGCTCACATTCGAATGCAACTTCATCCACATTCTCCCAGGAAATTGCTTGTCGTGCACGATCGACCAATTGCTTTAAATGTTTGGCGCTGATAAATGATGGCGTGCCTCCGCCAAAATAAACAAATTTTAAAGAACGATCTTTAAATGCCGGTTTTTGACTGGAAATGTCAATTTCCGTTGACAATGCATTTAAATATGTTTGGATTTCAGAGCTATTTTTACCGGTATAAACCTTAAAGTAACAGAATTTACAGCGTTTGCGACAAAATGGAATATGCATATAAAGCCCAAGCGGCGTAGAAGGCTGGGGACTGGATTGTAGTACTTTCTCGAATTCAGGCATATAATCCTGGTTCCAGAATGAATAGGCTGGATAATTAGAAACAAAGACACTTCCAATTTCTGTTTCTTTTCTAAACTTTCCTGAAGTTGCCGGATCAGGTTTTAGAGTTTGTGTCGTTTCGCTCATCTTTTTTCTCTATCTCAATAAATTCTACTAAATGAGTCCTATTTAATTATAAAAAATAAACCTCTTAAATTCGCATTTTAAATCGATTTTTTATTTTTTCTTTCCGAAACAATACAAAACCCCATCCAATGAGCCAATAATTAATTTCCCGTTGGCTATGCTTGGTGAAGCATCTATACTGCTTCCGGTATCATATTCCCACAAAATCTCACCAGTTTTTATCTGCAGAGCAAAGATCTGTCCGCTTAATGGAGCAACGATGACACGATCCCCGACAATAACCGGAGATGAATCAATCTTGGATTTGGTCATGAAATCCCACAAGGATTCACCGGTCTTCGAATTAAGTGCGTGCAGCATTTTGTCCCTGCCAGCCACCAACACGATATCTTTTGTAACAGCGGCGGATGCATAATATGGGAAATGCCTTTTCGCATGTTCGTATACCCATACAATATCTGCCTTTTTTAAATCAATACAAAGCACCTGGCTGCCATAAGTCCCGATATAGGCCCGATCGTCTAAAATAGCGGCACTCGCAGCAGCTTGAGAGCCCATATAAATGCTATGCTTTTGCTTACCTGTCTCCACATCAATGATTCGAAAAAAACCATCACATCCCGAGATCATCACATACCCATCATAAATCGCTGGTGTGGCATGAATATATTGTTCGGTTTCAAACTTCCAGATCAGTTTTCCTTCTGTGGACAGACAATAAAGAAATTGATCGTAGGAACCAAAAATGACACGGTCTTGATAAAAATTAGCCGATGAGATTATTTCGGAATCAGTTTTAAAGGTCCATTCACTTTTACCTGTTTTTCTATTTACTGCATGAAAAATACCCGTTTCGTCGCCGAAATAAATATTGTTTTTATAAACCGATGGCGATGACATGATCGCGTCTGTCGCACGATAGCGCCATTTCAATTTCCCTGTATTCAAATCAAGTGCATAAAGCGTGCTATCGATAGAGCCAAAATAAACATCGTTTTCCACTATAGCTGCAGCGGTAGTAATTTCATCTTTTGCTTGAAATGTCCACAGCAGTTCTGGTTGATCAGGGAATTCACCCTGGACAACACCGGTAAGTTGTGGGTTGCCACGATAAATGAACAAATGCTTTGTCTTTTTATCGTTTGGATGAATCGAGGATTGCAGAAGGAAAACCACAAAAACAGAAATCCAACTTATCAAATATCGATAATATTTTTGGTTAACAATGAAACTCAAAATGCCGCCTCGTAAAGATTCAGGAATTCACTTTTACTCAAGGGACGGGGATTAAATTTCCCGGTCCATTGCTTTACTGCTTGGCTGGCCAAATCATTTAAATCATCTTTGTTTATTGAGAATTGCCGAAGATTATTTGGTACGGCAGCGAAAGATCTGATTTCTTTAATCCGATCTGCCAAAATTGCGGCACTATTCAACCTTTCTCCATTGGTCAAACCGGCGGAATCAAGTAATTCCTCATAAGAGCCGTTTACAATCTCGCTGTTAAACTGAATAACATGTGGAAGCATAAGACCGACTGCCAGTCCATGGGTGATCCCGTAATTTGCAGTTAATGGATTAGCACATGCGTGGGCAGCTCCCAACATCGAATTTTCTATGGCTGCACCGGCATAATGAGCGCCAAGAAGCATTTCACCCCAAGCCTTAACATCATGATGCTCCTGTATTACCCGCTCAAAATTTCTTTCCAATAAACGCCAGGCTTCCCGGGCCAACATCTGTGAATAGGGTGTCCTTTTTGTAGTGACATAACTTTCTACAGCATGAGAGATTGCATCGAGTCCAGTTGCAATGGCAACCTGGTCAGGAACGCTTTGAGTTAAAGCTGGATCCAGGATTACTATTTTGAAGCGCGCTTTTTTATCGCCGCAAGCCATTTTGATATGTGTTTTCTCCTGGGAAATCAACGCATAGGATTGCGACTCGCTGCCGGTTCCTGCTGTGGTGGGTATCCCGATCGATGGCAGCATAGGTTTTGTTGCTTTGCCAATGCCCCAATAATCTTCCATCTTTCCGCCATTACTGTAAAGAAAATTAATTCCCTTGCCACAATCCATAGAACTGCCCCCGCCAAGACCAATGATTAAGTCGAGCTTTGGTAAGCTTTTGGCAAATTGAACTCCATTTTCAACATGTTTTGTCGTCGGATTTTCTTCTACTTCATGAAACACTTGATATTCAAGTGATTCCTTTTTTAATGAAGCAATGGCTCTCTCCACATGTCCTGCTGCAACAATTCCCGGATCTGTGACCACCAAAATCGAATTGGCCTGCAAAGATTTTGCTAATTCTCCCAAACGATCTATGGTATTTTCACCGAAAAAAACTTGATTGGTTAGTTGAAATTCAAAATTCATTATAATTTTACTACCAAAAATTCAATTAATAGATTACTTAAGATTCTCGTTTTTATCAATATGTATATAACTAATTGTATTTTAATAATTTAACTAAGGTGTCATTGCGAGGAGCCCTTCGTCTTCTCAGGATAAACTCCGCGACATGGTAATCTCAATGGGATATAGTAGGAGATTGCTTCGTCGCCTAGTCATCATTTTGTAATTAGTAAACGTGGGGAAGTTCCTCGCAATGACACCTTTATTTATATATAATCATCAATACACTCCAACGACAACGGATTCCCGGTATTCTGAAAATAAACGTAAATTACTTACGCCATCCCATGGATAAAGTTCGATAGGTTCTTCTCGTTCTCCCTCGTCTCTTTCGGCAAACCGAGGCATGAAAAATTCTTTTGTGAGGGTTGTTAATAATACACGTCCTGTCGCACCATAATCTACCGGCTCATCTAAATTCTTTGGATTTACGATTTCAAAGATGGCCCTTGGTGAGGGCGGGTAATAAGTAATTTTATAATCGCCACCAGGTTCATATGGCTTATGACAGGCCAGTCCCATCAGCGTATTGCCATAGGTTGGGACAAAATCAATTCCAGGCACCAATTCCTCTCGGGCAAATCGATGAAATTGTGCATTCATTTCAGTGCCACCGCAGAAGATGCCTTTAATTCCAATCTTTATGAGCGAGATTTTCTCGCATAGCGCTTCCAGGAGCTTTGGTGTCGTGAACAAGCATTGAATATTATCATGAGTTCTTAATATGTTCAAGGCTTGTTGGATCACATGATTTTTGTAATCTTCCATTTCCATAAACTTCTGATACCTGATCAGGCGATTCACCCAACGGGGATCCAGATCCACAAAAAATGCAATGCCGGCCCTGTGTTGCGCCAAATGCTCGATTGCAAGCCTGAGTCGTCTGGGACCAGTCGGGCCAAGCATAAGCCAGTCGCTGCCAGGCGGAAAACTTTCGTCGGACAGGGTTTTACTAAACAGTTCATAATCAATTTGAAAGTCGTTTATATTGATCCTGGACTTCGGGACACCGGTTGAGCCTCCGGTTTCGAAGACATACACAGGCTCATTGGCAAGCGCTTTCGGCACCCATTTTCTCACCGGGCCGCCACGAAGCCACTCGTCCTGAAAATGGCCCAGGATTTTAAGATCATCAAAGCTGCTGATCTCTGTTGCCGGATCAAAATCCAGATTTTCCGCATAATCTAACCAAAAAGGACAGCCAGTCTTTGGATTAAAATGCCACTGTACCATCTCTCGAACATGCCTATCTAATTCATGCTTCGCTCGTTTGATTTTCTCGGATAAAGGGTTAGAAATAATTTCCATATTATACAGCAACCGTATTTTTAATAATGATTATGAATAACGGAAGGTTTACAATTGAACCAGCTTTCGACTCCGCTCAAGCTGGCTAATTTGAGCGTGGTGAGCGGAGTCGAACCATGAATAACCATATGTCGAGCCCACGTTAATTAATAGAAATTTATTTCTTTTCTTGTATTGCAAACAATCTCGTTCTGGTAGCGATGTAAAGAATGCCATCTTTTATATGCGGTGTTGTATATACGGCGCTGCCCATATTCGTTTCATAGAGAAGCTTCATCTCTTTTCCTGCTTTTAAAACAGCCACATCGCCATCCTCATCACCTATATAGATTTTACCGTCGACGAACATGGGAGAACCCCAAATAGCGGCGAATGTATCATAAGTCCAATATTTTTCACCGGTTTTGACATCAAAGCAGTACACAAAGCCACTTAAATCGGAGACGTACAAAAGTCCTTCATGGATGGCGACAGTTGAGATACTACGGTTATACTCTTCACCACCGACATGCCACACTAAAGCTTTATCTGTCACGTCGCCTTTCATAGTGGCATCAATACAATAAAGATGTCCGGGACCCTCGCCATGCTCCGGATCCTGTCCCACAGAAATAAAGATTTTATTGTCATATACTACGGGGCAGGCAATTATATTATTCTTTGTACCGCTGCCTCCCAATTCCCAGACAGAACCAGGAGGATTACAATTAAACTTCCAAATGAGTTCACCTGTCTTAGGTTCGAACGAATACAAAAATCCATCACCTCCTGGGAAAAAAACTTGCGGTATTCCATCGATGACACCGTATGAAGGATTGCCCCATTGGCCATGTACGACACCTTCGCCAGGGGCATTGCTTTCCCAAACCAATTCACCTGTTTTTTTATTCAATGCAATAAAACTCGGCGCATACGGTGATGGCAGGTTAACATGGCCTTCATCGACGCCATTACCGGTTACGATGTAAATCAGGTCATCGACGATAAGAGGAGATGATGCGGCAAGATTGTGGGGAAAAACATCCAGTTCACCTATCATGTCAAATTCCCAGATAATATCAGCATCTGTTTTACCATTCAGTTTTTCATTTTTTACAGGGCCATCATTCTCGCCATCCATAAAACCTTCTGTGTCTATACATACAATGGTAGCGCGGTTAGATGTATAAAACATACGGTCGCCCTCAATTGCGGGTGTGGAACATACTCCTTGTAGAGGCCAATCATGCACCGGACCTGCCGCGAGTTTTGTGTGTGCTGCTTGCCAAAGAAAGTTTCCATCCGAAGCATTGAAGGCTAGGATATTACCGTGATCACCTTTTATATCCGGATTTTTCATACTTTCATTGTTTGTTCCGACATACACTTTACCACCAAAGACAACCGGCCCGGCATAAGTTTGAGAACCGAGGCTGGCGCTCCAAAGGATGTTTTGACCTGAATCCACATCCCACTTTTCAGCCACCCCAGTTTCAACTGAGGCCATATTTCTGCTAGGCGTAAGACCAAACATAGCAATATTGTTATTTTTCGATCTTGTTAAGGACATTAAACTTAAACCAGAGAGGGTTAAGAGGAGAATTAAAGCTGTCTTCATTCGCATAGTTCTTCTCACTTTTTTTAGTTATTTATAATTTTTAAGTTGTCAAAATATACATTTGTTTTTGAAAAAGCGTGCATCCCCGGGGCGCCTTTATGAATGGGTAATGGATCTTCTACTTTTAGGGTCCATTCATTGGGTTCACGATCACTCTTCTTCCATACCTTTGCCTTTACCATCGCTTTATCACCCGTTGCATCCACTGAAAACTTGATGGTGTACCAGGTGTCCGGCTGCCAACGGAAAGTCACATTTTTTGCCATTCTCACTTCAGACATCCATGAACGGATTTCAATCTTTTGTCTCGTCCCCATTAAATCAATTGTGTAGCCACTATTGATTAGACCGATATCCGATATCTTTCTTTTTAATTTTTCACTCATAACGTCAACCTGCATCGTATAATTACTCAAGTCGGGTGGGCCGATGTAAATAATACCTCTTTGGAGACCTCTCACAGAGACTGGTTTGTTGAGGACTTTATTGCCATTTAGATCTTTCACAATAAACTTTGTCGCCGGAGACCGAGCGCTTCCAGCGCCAAGCCAATAAGCTGGATTCTTATCCACATCGATGGATTCGAAATCTAGTGACCATGGTAATTTCGAAAACAACCTAACTCTTGCTTGACTTTTTAAGTCGTTATAAGTTGCTTCAACAAAACCTACCAAACCCATTGATTTTGATGCTGGCATATATTCCCCTTTGTTGTTTATCGATCCTCCCAAACCTTTCAAACTCCAGGTTGCTTCAACCTCTTTTATAAACCTTCTTTTATCATCGTAAGCTCTTACTTTAAATTCGTTTTTATTTCCTGAATACAAAAATACATCTGCAGGCACAACTTGTATATAAGCGGCTTCCGAATTTTTAGGAGCTTGCCACTCAGTTTTAGGCATTTTGGGTGATGTTGAAGTAAACTTCGTATTTTTATTTCCAAGACAATAGACCCCTTCTTCCGATGCAAAGTAAACGCGCCCATAAGCGACTGCAGGAGAACCATATAGCTCTGCGTAACGGCCATCTGGCATGGTTAAATTTTCTGAATCCAGTATCTTACATTCTTCCTGGCCAGGTTCTAAAATACGGAATCTACCATTCACCTCAGGATAGAATATTTTGTTATCTGCCCAAACCGGCGAAGCTTTGCCAACCGTTCCTAAATTAATATCCCATATTTCTTTACCTGTTTTCGCATCAACGGCAAACAAATTGGCTGAATTATCAACGAAGTACAATCGGCCATCATTCAACAGCAGAGAGGTAAAACCAACTTCCATCCCATCGATACGCCAGATCTCATGGGTTTTGGTTATGTCACCCTTACCAGTAGCATCAATTGCAACAACTCTTCCCATAACAGGAGTATCAAAATTCTCTTCTCCATGTGCGGCAAAAACAATATTGCCATCAACAATTACAGATGAGTGTAATCCACGTTTACTGAATTTATACTGCCAGACTTTCTCGCCAGTACGAACTTTCATGGCATAAACACCCCCATCGGCATTGCCACTGATTAAAAGACGTTCTCCATTAATGTTAGCGACAACCGGAGTGGAGTAAACATTCGGATTGGTAAATCTTCCTCCTGGTGCGGAGACCCATCTAACCTCTCCTGTTCGTTTATCAAATGCATAATACCTCATAAATGGTGGTGCATGGCTGCCCCAACTTGAGCTAACGAATGCAATAATTACAAGATCTTCATCTACGATTGGAGATACCGTACGGCCGCCATAACCTGTGCGGACATTAAATTCATCGATCATCTTCCGATGCCAAAGAACTTTTCCGTTTTCGCTAAAGCAATAAAAAAGTCCGCCACCTCCAATAACATATACATTTCCGGTTTCCGGGTCTCCTGCCATACTAGACCAAGCGACTCGTTTGTGAGGCACCGCAGTATTATAAACATTATGATGATGTTCCCAAAGTAATTTGCCGTTTTCAGCATCGAAACAGGCAACACGTTCTTGTTTGGTAATTCCATTTCCACTTCTGCCAAAAACATAAACTTTGCCATTCATTACTATCGGTGTAGAGCGGCTAATGAAATCAGCACGCCATATTAGATTTTCACCATCCACAGACCAGTTTGAAATCAAGCCGGTTTCAGGAGAGACGCCGTTCATGGTTGGTCCGCGCCAACTCGGCCAGTCGGAAGCTATAGTCGATTGAGTGAATCCTAAAAGCAAAATTAGGGTTAATATGAAGAAAAGAAGCTTGGTTCGCATGGTTGTTCCTTCTGATAATTAGCTTGAAGAATTCATGATTATTTTGATTGTGAAAAGTTACGAAACTTCCCTATGAATTTCAATTCTAAAGCATCTATATATAGACATAATCATCTTTAAGATTAAATATAATTAATTTGCGCTTTAAAGATCTTGTATAATGGAACTTAAAATGGAAATAGAATATCAATTCCATCCACTTTAATACAATAAATCAGTATTCAATGTTCAATAAAATTCAAGCCATGTATTAGCTCGATTATCATTTTCAAAATTATGATCCCCAAAAAAGTTATCCTGTTGAGTAAACAGTATGGAAACACTACTACTGATTTTCGCAGTTAGTAGTGATGACAAATGCAGAGATGTAACAATAAATCTTCATCAATACGAAAATGGGGAATTGACTATAAATCAGTAGCTGTTTTCGAGGACCAAACTTCCATAAACAGGAAAGTTTAGCTCGATTCAGTGATGTTTCTGAAAAGCAGCTTTCAAGTTTGATTTCCAACAAGGATAGAATAAGTAAATATTTAAAAGCAACGATCAATAATGGCTAAAAATAACAGCTGCTCTCCAATTTGTTTGTGATTGTAGGAGTGACTAACAAGACACATGCTACGTCTCGACATGAAAGAAACAAGCTCATCCCCTCAACATGGCTGATCGAGCGTAACGTCCCACGAAAAAGAACGCGATCAAAACCAGAAAGAACGCCGCTTATATACTTTTTTTATGACGAGTAAGAAATTGCTCCATGGTATTCTCCTCTATATCGATAGTCTGTACTATCCAATATGGTTGGTATTTGGTTGCGGCCCAAGGCCGCGCTGGGAAGGTCTGTGGCGATTCTT
The DNA here is from genome assembly GCA_022566355.1 of candidate division KSB1 bacterium. Taxonomy (NCBI): domain Bacteria; kingdom Pseudomonadati; species Candidatus Zhuqueibacterota bacterium. Next base: position 10,964 of record JADFJB010000041.1, on the reverse strand, counting down.
TTTGTGATTTTTTTGATATTTGGGATTTGTTTTTTGGAATTTTAAATCCAAGTTATGGTGCCTGTTTATGTTTATTTACATATTCGTCTAATAATCCACGAATCATTTTTTGGTATTGAGTATTGTATTTGGAGGCGATGCTTTTAAAATACTCCACACTGTTTTTGGTCAAAGTGATAGTAATTTTAACAGTCTCTTGCTTAAATGCCAATTGCTCCGGAGAGGGCAAAAAGTCTGATACTACTCTTACATTGTCCATAGTTTCATTCGTATATTTTATTTTCTTCTTCATATATTTTTTTCCCTTTCCTCCAATAACCTGCTCCAATTATTCTAATTATTTCATTTCGATAAGTAAATCGTATAGTTACTCTACCATCTGTGACTTTTCCAATACAATAATACTTAGCTTCGCTTTGACTATGTGTTTCATCTGTTAAAATAATACGATTTGTGTCCGCAAAATCTTTTTGTGCTTCATAAAATGAAACGTTGTGTGTTTTTATATTTTGTTCGTTTTTACTATCATCCTCATTCAAAAGTCACTTTGTTTTCCATGATCTAATATATCAGAATCGCTAACAATGTGCAATATTATAATATGGCAAATGATATGTATAATAAACTAAATAAATATCTCAATGAAATTGTCGGAGAGTAACTGTCCCTAATGTTAATGAAGGTCCACCTGTCGGTTAATCAATATGAAGGACGGCCGGTTATAATTGTCATTTTAATCGCGAATCCGTTATCCCGCTACCAACCTCCATACCTGGGCTACTATAAAGCACAAAGCTAATCCCATGACTACAGGAAGAAGAGCAGAAACCGCAGTCCATTTTTTGCTGCCGGTTTCCTTATAGATTGTGTATAACGTAGTGGAGCAAGGATTATGCAAAAGGCTGAACAACATTAGATTGACGGCAGTTAACAAAGTCCAGCCGCCTGCCTTTAACACCGACATATAAGCATCCATATCATTTAACTCAAACATAACGCCGTCTCCTGCGCCGAAACCAGAGAGTTGTTTGGCGCCCAATACTGTTAACATGAGTATGGTAGGAATGACGATTTCATTCGCGGGAATGGCAACGATATAGGCGAGCAGGATCACGCCGTTCAGCCCTATTAAGATGCCGAAGGGGTCCATAAAACTCATGATGTGTTCCGCAAGGCTGACGTCGGCTACCTGAATATTCGAAAGAAGCCAAATGACCGCCCCCGCCGGCACGGCGAAAACCACCGCCCGCCAGAGCACGATAATGGTTCTATCGATTAGGGATGTGTATAATGTACGCAAGATTCGCGGCGGCCGGTACGGCGGAAGCTCCAGGCTGAAAGATGATGCTTCGCCCTTCAGCATGGTTCGGGACAAAAACCACGAAGTGACAAAGGTCAGAAATATTCCCAGAACGGCAATGCTTACCACGGCGGATGCCGAAACCAGGCTGGCGAGTCCCGTCGGCGCCAACACTCCGATAAACAGGGTAGCGATCAGAATCTGGGTCGGCCAGCGGCCGTTGCACAGGGCAAAATTATTGGTGATGATGGCAATTAAGCGCTCTCTGGGACTATCGATGATTCTTGTGGCGATAATGCCTGCCGCATTGCAGCCATATCCCATGGACATCGTTAAAGCCTGCTTGCCATGTGCTCCGGCTTTCTTGAACAGATTGTCGAGATTAAAAACCACCCGAGGCAGGTAGCCGAAATCTTCCAGTAATGTGAACAACGGAAAGAATATGGCCATCGGCGGCAGCATGACGCTGACCACCCAGGCCCCGGCCAAGTAGGTGCCGTCGATCAGAAGTCCATCCAGCCACCAGGGCATGCCGATGCCGGCAGCCAGACTTTTCAGCACCGGATGGAAGTTATCGATCAAAAGGACGGCCAACATCTTGGAAGGCACATTCGCACCGGCAATCGTAATCCAGAAAACAGCAGTTAGCAATAACAGCATGATTGGGAATCCGGTTAGGCGGCTGGTGAGCAGGTTGTCGAGAGTTCGCTCCCAGTTGAATTTCAGCTTCTCGCCTGTTTTTGTCACAACCTGGTCTGCAATCTTGGCGGCATCCTGGTAGATCGATTCGATGACAGAATCATGCAAATTCTCTCCCAATTCCCAGCGCAGGCTATTGGCTTCGGCGAGTATGGCTTCGTTTGGCTGATGTATTTGATTCATTACGCTGCCCCCACTGCAAAAATGGTTTCTACTTCTACCGGCTTAATCAATTCACCCAGTTCCCCGGTGCGCACCGCTTCGATCATGCGCACGTCTCCCTCCAGAAGCCGCAAGGAAACCCAGCGAGCATTGATTAAACCCGGAAATCTGCTTTCAATTTTTCCAGTGAGCTGGTTGATTGCACGCTTCAACTCTTTCGAACCACTCTCAATGCGATGGGGGTTACAGACAAATGTCCCTGTGGACACTTCGCTTATTGCTTTTAATAGCTCGGGTATGCCTTGACCAGACCGAGCACTCGTGGGAACCACCGGGACGCCCAACTGTTTAACCAGCTTCTGATCATCGATCTGTAATTTATGACGTTTCGCTTCATCTATGAGGTTCACACATACAACCGCACGATCCGTGATCTCGAGGACCTGCAGCACCAAGTTAAGATTGCGTTCGAGTCGCGTGGCATCCACAACAATCACGGTAACATCCGGTTTTCCGAACAGAATAAAATCTCGCGCCACTTCTTCATCCGTGCTGGTTGAAAGCAGGGAATATGTACCGGGCAGATCGACAATTTTGTAACGCTTTTCACCATAAACAAATCCACCTTCAGCCCTGACTACGGTTTTTCCCGGCCAATTGCCAGTATGTTGATGTAAGCCGGTAAGACTGTTAAAAACTGTGCTTTTTCCGGTATTCGGGTTACCCGCCAAAGCAACCACATAATCCCAGGATTTCATATTCACACCTAATTTGGTGAGATTGCCAACATTGTGGACCGGACAGGTTTCACAGCCCTGGTGGTTATTCTTAGACATTCAATTTTTCTCCTCTAATCGCTTGATATGGATTAATTCTGCATGAGTGTTGCGTAATGCAATGGATGCATCTCGAATATTGTAACTGGTTGGATCACCGCTAGCGCTTCTCATTTCAACTTCAATGACGGTACCCGGGATTATCCCCAGGTCCATCATGCGGCGACGCTGTAGACCGCGGCAAGCTTTTGAGATGCCGATCACTTCGCCTTTTTGACCAACATCCAGGGATACCAGGGAATCGAAAGGTCCTTCAACTTCCTGGTCTTTCGGTAAAGGTTCCACCGTTACATTAGCAGCCAAAACCGGAGCCAGGACATTTTCAACACCATCTGCGACAAAAGAAACCCGTTGCGGTGTTTTTTCCAACATTTGGATCTGCATTCCCAGTTGCAAACCCATCGCTACCAATTGTGCGTACAGTTCCTTGGGTTCATCTTCGATATGGATAATGCGGGCAAATTCGCTTTCACCCAGATCTACCAGAGGTACGCCTCGTTTGGCAGGCAAGTGTCCTGAATTCGTTGGAATCGGATCGCCATGAGGATCGTAGCTGGGATGTCCCACAGTAGCTGCGAGCGTTTCGATTTCATCACGGGACAGTTTATGTTCTAATTCTTCGGCTTTTCTGTGCCATTCGGTTTCAGGCATTCCGGTTTCATCCGCAAAATACCTTTCCCACAAGCGGTGGGTTCGTATCATTCGTAATGCATATGTTCGGCCTTCAGTCGTTAGAATAAAGCCTTCACTCTGGGTTTTGACTAATCCTAAAGCTTCCAAACGACTCATCAATTTTGCGGTTTGATCTCCAGATATGGATAATTTTCCCGAGATGCTTTGTAACGTACAAATCAACTGTTTATACTCTTGATCGTACACATGCTTCAAGGCGTCTTCTATTAAAACACGTTTTGTGACTTTTCTATTACGCTGCCATTTCCAGAATAGTCCACGATCAGACCAAAAAAGAATCACCAACAGAAATATAACAATGGCCATAATGAATAATGAAATTAAAGGATCGACTAACAATTCACATTCCTTTCTTATATTCAAGCAGCAGTTACTAATATATTATCAGTCAATGCTTGCCCCAGGTGATGCCGGCTTTTTCCAATTTGAACCACAAGTGGTCCCTCGAAGGGCGCTCTTTCAACCACATTTACAACCACTTCCGGGTAGATTCCTAATTTGCCCAGGTATCTCAACATTTCCGGGTTCGTATCGCTGATTTGTTTTACCCGTACCTTCTGACCGGCTTCGGCCATGGTTAAGGGCTCCAGGTTCCTCTTCTCGATCACGCCATCTTTGGTTGGAATTGGAGCGCCATGAGGATCGGTTTTTGGATCACCAAGAAACAGCGCTATTTTCTCTTCAAATTGTTCGGAAATCACATGCTCCAGCTTTTCGGCTTCTTCATGTACCTGATCCCAGGAATACTCCATTGCTTCTGCCAAATAAAGTTCTAGTAACCTGTGATGCCGAATGATTTCCATGGCAACCTTTTTGCCTGCGTCTGTCAATTCCACCCCCTGGTAGGGTTTGTGATGAATGAGTTTCAATTCATCCAATTTTTTAATCATCCCTGTGACGGATGCCTGGGACACTTTAAGACGATCTGAAATGGAATTTGTAGTCACATTGCCGTCACTCATAAATATTTTATAAATGGCTTTAACATAATCTTGAATGGCTTGTGTGATCATCTATAAATTCCTGACTCATTTTTTTATTTATATTTCGATACAATATAAAAAATCTTTAGATAGTATTTCAACTATTTTTTAGGATAAACTAAATTTTTATTTAGAAAAACATTTTGATCGGTAAAATATGGCTCATTATTAAAATAGATGTCTTTTATTGATCCGCCATCTGGCGGATCATGTGCTTAAGATAATAATTGATACTACAATAATTAAACATCTACGATGTTTCCTGAACGCACTGATTTCATGAATATAATTTCCCCAAGGATAACTCAAATCCAGCTATATAGTAACCAACTTTTAAATTACCGTATTCAAAAAAAATCACAACCATTTATGATCATCTATTATGGAGGAAAAAATGATAACCCATCGTTGCTCATTTATTTTGATTTAAGTCATCGTGTTTTAATTTCAAATTAGAAAATAAATGTTGACATCCAAAAAAATAAGTAATACTATAAGTAACCTAATTTTTAGGTATAACTAATAATATTTTTAGCTAAATAGAATTAATAAATATAGGGATTCTTCAATTATGAATAGATTAAAATACCTTATGGTAGGGCCTGCCCTTTTCCTGATTTGGTTTGGCTGCGAGAATCTTCTGCCAACTGCGCCTGAACCGGAAGATGTTTTGGCAGAGCCGATTCCGGATTTAACCCCAAGCCAGCTTAAAGATCATTTGATTGGGGATGAGGAATTTGGCCGCATCTTTGCTACGGAAGATGGATTGGGACCCATTTTCGTTTCTAATGCGTGCGAAAGCTGTCACATCGGCGACGGAAAAGGCCATCCTCTTACCACTTTGACAAGATTTGGCAGATATACCAACAATGTCTGGGATCCGATGATAGACCAGGGCGGCCCACAATTGCAGCATCGTGCAATCGCTGGCTATCCTCCTGAGACCATACCGGCACAAGCCACAGGAGTTACAAACTTAATGCCCCCGGCAGTAACGGGTTTGGGATATCTTGAAGCCGTTCCCGATGAGACACTTCTTGCACTGGCTGACCCATCCGACTCAAATAATGATGGAATTTCAGGAGTACCCAATTGGCATACACCGCCGGATTATTTCGAAGCCAAAGAACATCATATTCCCAACAATGGTAAATACATCGGTCGATTTGGTAAGAAAGCAGGAGCTATCGATTTACTTAACCAGATCGTCAATGCTTATCTGGAGGATATGGGAATCACCAGTGATTTCAACATGAATGAGAATTTCAACCGCCAAGCTGGTTCATTAACCGGCGATGATGTAGAAGATCCGGAAGTCAGCGCGAGTATTGTCCGTAATGTGGTTTTCTATGTAAGGACACTTAAAATTCCACCAAGAAGGGATGAGAATGATCCTACAGTTCAGGCTGGTGAACAAGTGTTTAAACAGATCAATTGTGTGGGTTGCCATGTGGCGACTCTGGTCACCACGACATCAGACATAGCAGCATTGAGTGAAGTAGCCGTCCATCCTTATACGGATTTATTGATGCATGATATGGGCCCTGAATTGGACGATGGATATACTGAAGGCACTGCCCTGACTTTTGAATGGAGAACCGCGCCACTCTGGGGGCTGGGGTTAGCGGCTGACTCCCAGGGAAGTTCGCCATTCTATCTTCATGATGGCCGTGCAAGGACCCTGGATCAGGCAATTCAACTCCATGGCGGAGAAGCTTCCAATAGCCGAAGTGCTTATAACACTCTTTCGGAAACTGAAAAGCAAGAGTTATTTGCATTCCTGATGTCATTATAATCGGAGCAATGTATGAAACCCAGCCGAAGAAACTTTTTACAAAAAACCGCAACGATTTCATTGGCTGTAGTCTGTGGTGGAGTAAACGCACTGCTATCCGGCTGCAGCAGTTATCGCTATGCGGCTTACACCACCCATGAAAGAGATTTAGTGGTTGCGAAGACGGATTTCGAATTAGATCCTTTTGTCCTGGTGCGGTACCCTGCATTTCCTGCATCCATTTATATCCTGAAAATATCGGAAGACAAATACTCCGCATTATTATTAGAATGCACCCATAAAAGGTGTGAGGTGAGGCCATCTCCGGAGATTTTAATTTGCCCGTGTCATGGCAGTGAATATTCAAATACCGGTGAAGTTTTAAAATCACCGGCGGAAAAAGAATTAACTTCCTTTCCGGTAAGAACTGACAATGAAAACATTTATATCCAAATCATGTGAAAATAGGAAATCAAAACAATGAAAATCAAAAGTTTACTTTTAATACTTATGGTACTCCTTCCCATGCAATTATTTGGGCAGGAACGAACACCGAGTCAGGACGCAATTTATAAGCGTCCTTTTATTGGCATTGGACAATCCAATACAGCGGTTGGCGGTTATCTGGAGGGCAATACCAACTACTTTTCGGAAGATGGCGTTTCCGAAGGATTTTCAATGGAAATGCGTCGATTCAATATTTTTCTCTATTCAACGATCAGTCAAAGAATACGATTCTTATCCGAATTGGAATTCGAGCATGGTACGGAAGAAATTGAATTAGAAACCGCACTACTTGATTTTGAGATCAATCCGGGGCTGATCCTCCGGGGTGGAATTATACTGCCACCGATAGGGTCATTCAACCAAAACCATGACAGCCCAAAATGGGAATTTATCGAGAGACCTTTGGTATCAACACAGATCATTCCCTCAACACTTTCGGAAATAGGATTTGGCATTAACGGCAGAATTTTTCGTCCTAATTATTCAGTGACATATGATTTATATTTGGTGAATGGCATTGGCGACGGCATCATTCTTAATGAAGAAGGCAGAACCTTTTTGCAAGCCGGAAAAAGCGAAGAAAGATTTGAGGAAGACAATAACGGCGAACCTATGATTACCGGCCGGTTTGCATTGATCCACCAGAAATTAGGTGAATTTGGCATTTCCTATTATGGCGGCACCTACAATTCATATAAGCTGGAAGGTGAGGAAGTTGATGAAAAACGAAAGCTTTCTATAGTCGCTTTCGATGTGGACGCAAAAATAGGCAAAGCTTCAATTCGCGGGGAAGTGGCATTTAATTCCATCGATGTCCCTGATGATATTTCAGAAATTTATGGCACGAAACAATGGGGTGGTTATGCGGAGATCGTTTATCCAATTTACCGGGGGAATCTGCTGAGTTATGATAACGCCACAATCAATCTCAATGTACGCGTGGAACGAATCGATTATAACAAGGGGACATTCAATTCTACAAAAGAGAATATCTATGATGAAGTTAATGCCCTGGTTTTGGGAGTGAGCTTTCGTCCCACTGCCAGTACGGTCTTTAGAGCCAACTACCGCAGGCATTGGCTACGGGATATTTTAGGAAATCCGACGGTCAATATCGGCGGATTTCAATTTGGACTTGCGACGTATTTCTGAACCACAGATTCACGCTGATTTCAGGATTTCACTGATTTAAAAAATATATGACTCACAAAACATGCAAGAGCGATGGAATCGGTATTACACCTTTTTCGTGATTGCGTATCGAGGGGTCGATGGGTAAATTTGATCGTTGACTTTTATTCTCCGATTCATTAAGATAGAGATCATTTAAGTGAACCGCAAAGTCGCGAAGAGCGCAAAGAAAAAAATTACAAATTAAGCAGTTTTCTAAATAATTTTTAGTCTATTATTGTGTTACTTTGCGTTCTTGGCGTCTTCGCGGTGAACATACTTAATCCGATTAATCAGTGATCTGAAAGGAGAAACAAAATGAGTCAACCGACAAACACTTCAGAAAACACTTATAGCCAAATCAATCGCCGGGATTTCTTTACATTTCTCACTGCTATGGGAATTATTCCCGCTGTTCTTTCCGGCGAAGAGATTCCGGTCCAGGAACAGGAAACCAGCGAAATCACCGAAGAAGTGCTGCAATATGCTGAAAAAATATTCGGCATTCCTTTTACAGATGATGAGCGCGAACTAATGCTTAGAAGTGTTGTTTCTAATCGCGAAAAATATGAAAAAATACGGCAAGTGACTATAGACAATGCTGTTTCTCCGGCCATTACTTTTTCAGCGCTGCTGCCGGGAATGCAGGTAAAAAAAGAGAAAAATGTTTTTAAGCCAAGTAAAACAAAACCCAATATCAAATCGATGTCTGAAACCGATATTGCATTCCTGTCCGTTACACATTTGTCGCAGTTAATCAAAAGCCGGCAAATTTCCTCGATGGATCTGACAAAGCTTTATTTGAAACGGTTGAAAAAATATAACGAGAAACTGCATTGTGTCATCACATTTACCGAAGAGCTGGCTTTGGCACAAGCCAAAAAAGCGGATGAAGAAATTCGGGTCGGCCATTATCGCGGTCCGCTACATGGTATACCCTGGGGTGTAAAGGATTTGTTTGCGGTAAAAGATTATCGGACTACGTGGGGGGCAACTCCTTTCAAAGAACAAAAATTCAATGAAAATGCAACAATTGTGGAGAGATTAAATGAAGCCGGTGCGGTTTTGCTGGCTAAGACTTCTCTAGGTGCATTGGCCTGGGGCGATGTCTGGTTTGGCGAAAAGACCCGGAATCCCTGGGATCCGGAACAAGGCTCCAGCGGTTCTTCGGCGGGTTCCGCATCTGCAACTTCTGCAGGTTTAGTCGGGTTTTCCATCGGGACTGAAACATTGGGATCTATTGTGTCGCCATGTACGCGCTGCGGTGTAACCGGGTTGCGGCCTACATTTGGCCGCGTAAGCCGTTATGGGGCAATGGCGCTGAGCTGGAGCATGGATAAAGCCGGTCCAATTTGCCGGAGTGTTGAAGATACCGCCCTTGTCCTGCATGCCATCCACGGCGGGGATGACAAAGATGCCAGCGCCGTCGATTTTCCGTTTCACTGGAATGCAAAGCGTAAAGTCAGCGATTTAAAAATCGGCTACCTCAAATCCGCCTTCGATGATGCCAATGAAAACAGCAAGCCATTCAACGACGCCGTTCTGGATGTCATACGAAAACTTGGCGTAAAATTGATTCCTATCGAATGGCCGGATATTCCATACGGGGAACTCGGTTTCATTCTTAGCGCCGAGGCGGCAACAGCCTTCGATGAAATTACATGGAATAAAGAAATCGATACCATGGTACGCCAGGGCCGGAGAACCTGGCCGAATTCCTTCCGGTCTTCCAGGTTTATTCCTGCGGTTGAATATATCCAGGCGAATCGATTGCGAACCATGGTCATGCAAAAAATGGCGGAGGTTATGTCCCAGGTAGATGTGGTGGTTACACCTTCATTTGGCGGTGGAACTTTGCTGCTAACCAACCTGACAGGCCATCCGGCTGTGGTCTTGCCTAACGGTTTCCGGGAGAATGGCGCTCCGGTTAGCATCTCCTTTATCGGCAATTTGTTCAAAGAATCGGATTTATTGATCGCGGCAAAAGCCTACCAGGATGCGACTGATTTTCATTTGCAGCATCCGAAGATGGAGGTGTAGACGTAGCACCCTGAGCCTTTCGACTACGCTCAAGATAAACTCCGGCGAAGGGTAAGACGGCAAACGGCAGACGGCAAACGTGAAAGTCCAGTCCTGAAAAACAGCCATTTTGGAAACTGCATTTCTAGGAACTACCTCCCATCGTAATATTCCCTGTTTTATTATTATTCGCTTGCATGTTACTGGCGAAATGATAAACGTAGTAGTTTCAAGCATCCAGAATCCAGCATCTAGAATCCAGCATCCTTTTATCTTAATTATGAAATTTTCAAGAGAGAAAAGTCATTTTAAAATAAAATACTAGGTTAAGTTCCTAATTTTGTGGCTAAGTTAAAAAACATTTAAAAAGCTGTTATGGATATCAGTTTGCGTAAGAAAACAGCATTTGTTTGTGGCAGTACCCAAGGTATTGGAAAGGCAATTGCGTTAGAATTGGCTGCTATGGGTGCATCAGTCGTGTTACTCGGCAGAAATGCAGCACAGTTGAATTCAGTGTTAAATGAGCTAGACTCTTCACAAGATCAGAAACACCACTTTATTAAAGCAGACTTTGGATTCCCGAATGAATTAAAGTTGAAAGTAGAGGAATATATGGAAGAGCATGACCCCGTTCATATATTGATTAACAATACCGGCGGGCCACCATCCGGTCCGGCAATGGATGCAAATTCAAAACACTATACTGATGCATTTGCAAGTCACTTGATCTGCAATCATGTTCTGGTACGTGAACTAGCTGTTGGGATGAAGGAAGAAAAGTATGGAAGGATAGTTAACATTATATCCACCTCCGTCAAGGA